>NZ_JBFBAD010000142.1:0-24461 GCF_040682075.1 Actinoplanes sp. NPDC051411
GCGTCTAGTTCGATCTTGGGCCCATCTCCCGGCTCACTCGCGGGGTTTCACCGCCGGCTGCGTCGTTGGTTTCGCGGATCTGGGTGCCAGTTGGGCTCTTGCGGTCACCTGACGGCTTTCTGGTCTGGCTGCCGCGTTTCTGGTCACTGGACATCTTGTTTCTCACCCGGGCGGGCCTGGGTGGTGGGTCTTGCGGGCAGAGACCGTGCCGGTTGCGCTTGCCCCTGCAGTCGGGGGCTGGGGTGGGTGGGTTTCCGGCGGCTGGGCGGACGGCACGTGTACGGGTGGGGGAATCGCTTTGGTGGTTTGGGGGCATTTGCGGGTTTTGCTGCGTGGTCGGGTCGTGTCGTGTCGGTCATCGGAGCCAGATGATTGCGGCGATGAGCGGCAGTGACGAGTGGTGGAGGGCGGCGCGTTCGGCGTAGCGGGTGGGCAGGGCGAGCCGGTTGAAACAGCGATCCACGACGTTGCGTTGCCGGGAGATACCGGCGGCAGGTCCGCTTTTGCGCGCTCCGGCGGCGCGCACGATGCTGGAGTCCGCGGTGATGATCGCCGGGTCGCGGTTTCCGCAGAATGCCGTTGATTACCTGCGGCCAGGTTCCGGCGGCAGCGGTGCGATCACCGCCCACGGCCTAGTTGACGCCGGTGGGGGGTTGGGTGGTGCGGGCGTGGCGGCGGGCCTCGGTGGGGCGGAGGTTGAAGCGGGCCTGGAAGGCCTGGCTGAAGCGGCTGGGGGTGGTGAAGCCGCAGCGCCGGGCCACTTCGGCGACCGGGGTCTGGGGGGAGCGGGTCAGTAGGGCGTGGGCGCGGTCCAGGCGGCGGCCGAGGACGTATTGGGGGAAGGTGGGGCCGGCCTGGGCGAACGTGCGGGAGAGGTGGCGTTCGCTGATGCCTATGGCGGCGGCCACCCGGGTGGCGGAGAGGCCGGGGTCGGTCAGGTGGTCGTCGATGTAGGCGTAGGCGTTGGTGAGGTGGACCGGCGCCTCGGCGCGGGGGTGGCCGCCCAGGACTGTGACCAGCAGGTCCAGGACGGTGTCCTCGTGGACCGGGTCGGGGCCGGTCGGGCGTAGGGCGCGGTCGGTCAGGCGGGCCAGGGCGCGGGTGGCCGGGTCGCCTCCGGTGAAGTCGCGGACCAGCGGGGTGGGGAGGTCGGGGCGGCCGGTCAGGTCGCGGAACAGGGGGCGGGGGATTTTGATCGCCAGCTCCTCGAGGCCGCCCGAGAAGCCGCGCATGAAGGGGCGGTCGGCGTCGCAGATCAGGGCCTGGCCGGGCCGAAGGGTGAGCAGGCCGTCGGAGTGGTAGAAGAAGGCCTCGCCGACCAGGGTCAGGTAGACCGCGATCGAGTCGGACGGGTGGCGGCGGATCAGCGGGGCCGGGCGCTCGACGACGTGGGCGTTGCCGCGGACGCGGGCCAGGTGCATGTGTTCGAGCTGCAGGTTGAGCTCGGTGGCGTCGAGCTCCGACTCGCCGAGCATGGAGCAGCGCAGGCCGATGAGCGCGTGGGCGTTGTGATCCTCCCAGAGCGCGATCCGCTGGGCCGTAGGGAGACCGGCCGTGCTGAAGCTGACCGCCTGCGGCATGCGCCCAGGATATCGCCGGTCACTTGCCGCGGCCGCCGCCGTTCTGCTGCTCGACGGGAGTGTCGCCGGAGCAGGCTATGCGGATCTCGGAGCGGCCGCCGGAGCCCTCGAAGCGGACCTCGGCGTGTTCGCTCTCGGTCTCCTGCCGGGTGACGCGGTAGCCGGGGGAGGGCGCCCAGCTGACCAGGTAGGGCCGGCCGTCGCGGCAGCCGGCGATCACCGAGCCGCCGGCCGACGAGAAGCCCTTCCGCACGCCCGAAGGCTTCGCCGGGGGCGTTGTCGCCGCCGGTCCAGAAGGGGTGGGTGAGCTGGAAGGAACCGGCTGGGCCAGCGCCTTCGCCACGTCCTGCTGGTCGAGCACCCCGCCCGGCGTGGTCGTCAGGCTGTCGCCGATCAGCCGGATCCCGCCCATGCCGATCAGGGTCGCGAGCGCGGCCGCGGCGACCCAGCCCACCCCGGCCATCAGCGTCCGCCGTTTCCCTGAGCGCATCCCCGAACTATGCCCCATCCAACGCTAAGGGCCGCCCGGCGCGACGCTAAGAGACAGTTAAGAGCACTGGTAGAAGGGCCCGCGAGCACTAGGCTCGCAGCGATGGCCCGCCTGCTGCTGATCGAGGACGATCCCACCATCCGCACCCCGCTCGTGCGCGCTCTCAAGGAGCGCGGGCACGCGGTCGCCTCCGTCGCCACCGCGATGGAAGGCGTCCAGACCGCCCTCACCGAGCGCCCCGACCTGGTCGTCCTCGACCTCGGCCTGCCCGACCTCGATGGCCGGGAGCTGCTGCGCATGCTGCGGGCGGTCAGCCAGGTGCCGGTGATCGTGGCGACCGCGCGGGACGACGACGCCGAGATCGTCCGGGTGCTCGACGCGGGCGCCGACGACTACCTGGTCAAACCCTTCACCGCGGCCCAGCTGGATGCCCGGGTGCGGGCGGTGCTGCGGCGCGGCGCTTCCGCGCCGGCCGATCCGACGATCACGGTGGGCGAGCTGATCATCGATCCGGCGGCGAGGACCGTACGCCTGGGCGGCCGGTCGATCGAGCTCACTCCCCGCGAGTTCGACCTGCTGCACCACCTCGCGACCAAGGCCGGTCAGGTGGTGACGAAGCGGGAACTGCTCACCGAGGTGTGGCAGATCCCGTACGGCGGGGCCGACAAGACCGTCGACGTGCACCTGTCGTGGCTGCGCCGCAAGCTGGGGGAGAGCGCGACCGAGCCGCGCTACCTGCACACCGTTCGCGGGGTCGGAGTGAGGCTGGGCGAGTGAGGAGCCGGCTGACCCTGCTCGTACTCGCCACGACCAGCCTGGTCATGATCGCGTTCCTGGTGCCGCTGGCGCTGTTCGTGCGGCAGGTCGCCCAGGACCGGGCCACCGTGCGCGCGACCGCCGACCTGCAGGGCCTGGTCACGCTGGTCGGGACCGGTGACGAACAGCAGATCGGGTTCGGGGTCGAACAGCTGGCGGCCAAGTCGGGCCGCCCGGTGACGGTGTTCCTCGGCGACGGCTCCGTGCTGGGCACGGCTTCTTCCCGTACGCCGGCGGTGGAACTCGCCGCGCGAGGCGCGAGTCTGACCGCGGCCGCCCCCGGAGGCCGCGAGATCGTCGTGGCGGTGCAGGGTCGCCGTGAGGGAACGGCCGTGATCCGCACTTTCGTGCCCGCCTCGGAGACCGGGCGCGGAGTCACCCGCTCCTGGCTGGTCCTGGCCGGACTCGGCGTGCTGCTGGTGCTGCTCGGGCTCGTCGTCGCCGACCGCCTGGCCCGCTCGCTGATCAGGCCGATCACCGCCCTGTCGGAGGTGTCGCACCGGCTGGCCGGCGCCGAACTGACCGCCCGCGCCGAACCCGACGGCCCGCCCGAACTGCGCGAGGTCGCCGGCGCGCTCAACCACCTGGCCGGGCGCATCCAGGAGCTGTTGAAACAGGAGCGGGAGCAGGTCGCCGACCTTTCGCACCGATTGCGTACGCCGCTGACCGCGCTCCGCCTGGAAGCCGAGGCCCTGGGCAACCCGCGCCTGACCGCCGCCGCCGACTCCCTGGAACGGGCGGTGAGCGGGGTGATCCGCCAGGCCCGCCGCCGCTCGGACGCCGCCCCGGCCAACTGCGACGCGGCCGCGGTGATCGCCGACCGGGTGGCCTTCTGGGCGGTGCTGGCCGAGGACACCGGCCGGGAACTGGCCGCCACCCTTCAGCCGGGCCCGCTGCCGGTGGCCCTGCCGGCCGAGGACCTGGCCGCCGCGGTCGACGCGCTGCTCGGCAACGTCTTCGCGCACACCCCCGACGGCACGCCGTTCGCCGTCCGGCTCGCGCCCTCCGAGGACGGCGCGCTGCTCGTCGTCGCCGACCGCGGCCCGGGCCTGCCCGCGGGCCTCGAACGCCGCGGCGCGAGCGGCGGCGACTCGACCGGCCTCGGCCTCGACATCGCCCGCCGGGCCGCGCTCGCCTCCGGCGGCCATCTGTCGATCTACGCGGGCCCCGACGGCGGTGCGGTGATCGAGATGCGGCTCGGCGGTTCTTAACCGGGCCTTATCGATCGGGTAGCGCGACGCTATCTTCCGGTGCGCGAGTCTCGGGTCAGTTGATGTTCGACGACCGGAGGTAAGTCATGAAGCGCACGTCCATCCTCGTCGCCTCGATCGGTGCGGCCGCGGTGCTCGGCGTCGGCGGTACGGCCCTGGCCGCGACGACCGGCGACGACAACGGCCTGCGGGGCGACGGCACGGTCGACGACAACGGCGGGGCGGCCGCCCCGGCGGTCTCGCCGTCCGCGGGCGGGACCGTCTCCGCCACCGACGCCGAAGGGCTGGCCCTGGCGGCGACCGGCGGCGGCCGGGTGATCCGCGTCGAGGCGGAGACCGAGCACGGGGTCGCGGTCTGGAGCGTCCGCATCGTCGTGAACGGTGTCCGCTACGACCTGGACGTGGACCGCGGCACGGGCGAGGTCCTGCCGCACGGCCACGGCGCCGACGACGGCGTGGCGGGCGACCGGCACGGCGGAGACGACAATGTGACCGGCGACCGCCACGGGGTGAAGACCGCGAGCGACGACAAGGGCGGCGCCACGGCGGCTACGCGGGTCGAGGCGGCCGACGACAAGGGCGGCCGGCGTGCCACCACCGCTCGTCACGCCGAGCCGGGTGACGACAAGGGCGGCGAGCGCGCCACGACCGCCCGTCACGCCGAGCCGGGTGATGACAAGGGCGGCCACGGCAACGAGGCGGGCGACGACCACGGCCACCACGGCAACGACGACTGACCCGCTCTCGCCCGTTGGGGCCCGGCCTCGGGTGAGGCCGGGCCCCACCGCCGACGATGTCGCCTTCTCGACGCCTCTCGAAGCGGTCACCGCTACGCGAGGCAGTCACCGGCTGCCGAGGCGGGGGACCGAAGCTACGGGCTCTGTCCCCCACCGGCCGCGCGGACGGCGCCTTCGAGACGGAAAGTTCTCACGCGGCCGCGACACCTAGAAGACGACCGTGTCGCCCAGGTAGACGAGGGGCTTCGGGGTGTGCGGGCATTCCCCGAGCGTGAGGGAGGAGAAGCTGAGCCGCGTGAACCCGCTGATGTCGATGTCGATCGGCAGGGTCTGGTCGTGGCTGAGGTCGAACGTTTTGAACTGGCTGTCGTCGGCGTAGACGTAGACGATGACCGAGGTGTTCCCGGGGGCCGGATCCGCGATACCCAGCGTGCCCGCCAGATGCTGGTATTTGCCGCCGGCATAGAACGCGACCTTGGGGTTGATCTTCCCCATGCAATCGGTCCACATGCCGGTCGAGTGCGCGTAGTGGTTGCCGGCGAGAACGACGTCGGCCGGGCTTCGCTGCTGGCCCGCCTGCCCGGCCGAGTTGGCCGGCAGCTGGTACAGGTAGGTCTGGCCCGCCGAGCCGTTGGCCGGCGCCCCGGCGCCGCCGGGTGAAGCGGGAGCGCCGGAGGAAACGTCGGAGCTCGCTGACTGCGGCCACCACCACGCGACCACCGCTACCGCGAGCGCGACCAGCCCGGCCAGCGAACCGATTCCGGTCCACGCCGGCCAGGACAGCCAGGCGCTCCGGGATTTCGAGGCCGAATCACGTTTGCCGCCGATCATTGCACTCCCTCGCTGCGGACGTCCGGCGGGCGAGGCTAGCCAGGGAAGACGCGTTCGGCAGTCCCCCGAGGGAGGTGCTCGCCTTCGTGATTCGCCTGGCCAGGCGCGGTTCCGTCGTTTGTCGGCGGCATTTCGGCCGGGCGGCGTCCCTCGGTCGTGCGCCGGCCGGCCCGCCCGCCCCTGTAGGTTCGAGGCGACGTGCGAGGGGGAGCGATGAACGACTATCCGCGGGCGATCGCGACGGTGGACCAGCGGGAGCCGGTGCCCCGGCGGGTGCGGGCGGTGCTCGGCGGCCGGACGGTGTTCGACACGACGCGGGCGCTCTACGTGTGGGAGTGGCCGCCCTACCCGCAGTTCTACATTCCGGTCGAGGATGTCGCGGCCGGTGTGCTCGTCGACGAGGGCCACGAGCAGAAGCTCAGCCGGGGGACGGCCCGGCGGCAGAGTCTGAAGGTGAACGGGACCGAGAAACCGGCGGCCGCCCGGGTCTACACCGACGGGTCGCTGAAGGGGTACGCCCGCTTCGAGTGGGACGCCCTCGACGCCTGGTTCGAGGAGGACGAGCAGGTCTTCGTGCATCCGCGTAACCCGTACGCCCGGGTCGACGCGCTCCGGTCGACCCGTCACATCCGGGTCGAGCTTGCGGGGGTGCCGCTGGCCGAGTCGGGTTCGCCGGTGCTGCTGTTCGAGACCGGGCTGCCGACGCGCTACTACCTTGACCGGACGTCGGTGAACTTCGCCGCCCTCGAACCGTCGGACACCGTGACCGCCTGCCCGTACAAGGGGCGGACCACCGACTACTGGTCGATCCGCACGCCGGGCGGCCTGCACCGTGACCTGGCCTGGTCGTATTCGTTCCCGACCGCCGCCCTCACCCCGATCGCCGGGCTGGTCGCGTTCTACAACGAGAAGGTCGACATCACTCTCGACGGCGAGCCGCTGGAGCGTCCCGACACGCATTTCTTCCGAGAATGACGCCGAGGATGACGCCGAGAATGACGTCGTACGACGAGCTGGTGAAGCTCGACCCCGAGCTCGAGCCGGTGCTGACCGCGACCGGCCGCCCCGACCCGTTCGACTGGCCGGACGGCAGCCGCACGCGGGGCGACCACTTCGCCGCGTTGGTGCTGCACATCAGCGGCCAGCAGATCAGCACGAGCGTGGCGTTCCGGCTCTACGACCGGCTGGCCGCCGAGATGGGCGGGCTTCCGAACCCGGCCGGTGTCGCCGCCCTGACCGAGGAACGCTGGCGGGAGCTCGGCTTCTCGCACGCCAAGGTCAAATATCTGAGCGCGATGGCCCGGCGATGCCTGGACGGCGAGCTCGACCTGGCCGGGCTGGCCGACCTGCCGGATGAGGAGGTGCGCGCCCGGCTGACCGCGCTGCCCGGGGTCGGCAACTGGACCACCGACCTGTTCCTGATCTTCCAACTGCACCGGCCCGACATCTTCCCGGCCGGTGATCTGGGCCTGCGGCACGCGGTCGGCCGCTGGCTTCCGCCGACCGGCACCTCGATCCGCGAGGTCGAGGCGCGGGCGACCCGGTGGTCGCCCTTCCGGTCGTACGCGGCGGCCGCGTTCTGGCACAGCCTGCGGCTCAGCCCCACAGCTTAGCCCGCACCGAGGCGGCCGACGGGTGGCCGATCGAGGTCAACGTGTCGGCCGCCCGCTGCCACGCGCCGGTGGCGAGCGACGGCGAACCGGCGGCGGCGTGGGCGTCGCCGAGCCGGGCCAGCGTCTCGCCCTCCCCGTGGCGGTCGCCGAGCTCGCGGTACAGCGCGATCGCCGCCTCGAAATGCCTGACCGCGGCCGCCGGTTCGCCGAGCCGCAACTGGATGTAGCCGAGGCTGTCCCGGCTTTCGGCCTCGCCCCGCTGATCACCGCGCGCGGCGAACGCGGCCAGGGCGTCGCGGCACCGGGCCAGCGCCTCCGGCAGGAGGCCGAGCAGGGCCGCATACCAGCCGACGGCGTTGAGGGCGTACGGATAGACGTCGGTCCCCTCGCCCAGCGCGAGGGCCCGCCGGGCCTCGTCGCGGGCGTCCGAGGCGAGGCCCTGCCGGTCGAGGAGCCAGGCCAGGTCGAGGTGGATGTTGGCCTGGGTCCGCCGGTCCACCGCCGTCTCGGCCGCGGCCCGCAGCCGGGTGCCGGCCTCCGGATAGCGGCCGAGCTGGATCAACGCCCGGGCCAGCGCCCGCAGCGCCCGGGCCCGCGGCGCCGGGTCGGTGCTCGCCGCCAGCGCCGCCTCCTGGCTGACCACCTGGTCCGTCCAGTGCCCCTGCCGCTGCAGGTAGATCGTGAGGTGGTAGGCCAGCGGCACCACGACCGACGACCTGAGCATCGCGAGCAGCGCCTGATGCCACCGCGTGAACCAGTCCATCGCATCGTGCGGGCGGTCCGGCGTGCTGCCCGGCACCGGGGGTGGCAGCGGGACCGGCGGCCGGGCCGGGTCGAGGAGAAGGTCGGCCGCCACCGCGGTCTGCAGATAGTGGCTGGCCAGGCGGTCCCAGGCGGCCGGATCCGACCCGGCGAGCGAGGCCGCGTACGCGTGCAGGAGGTCGTGGAGCGTGACGACCCCGTCGGCGACCGAGATCAGGTTGACCTTTTCCAGCGAGGCCAGGAGCGCGGACGCCGCATCCGGTGGCACCCCGGCGAGACTGGCCGCCGCGGCCAGCGACATCTGCGGAATCGGGTGCAGGCCGAGCAGCCGGAACATGCGGGCGCCGGCGGGCGCGAGCGTGCGATAGGACGACGAGAAGACAGTCCGCAAATCGGAGGCCGCGTCGCCGCCGCGCAAATCGTCGAGCGTGCGCAGCGAACGAGCGATCCGGGCCAGGGGAACGTCGGGTTCGACCGCCGCCCGGGCCGCCGCGATCGACAGCGCCAGGGGCAGGCCGGACGCGCGGCCGATCAACTCGTCCGCGGCGGCCGGCGCGGCGTTGACGCGAACCGCACCGAGGCGCCGCACCAGGAATCCGCGCGCTTCGGCGTACGGGAAAAGGGCGAGCCGCAGCGAGCGCGCCTGTTCCGTCGTTATCAACGGGGTGAGCGGATCGCGGCTCGTGACCACCACCGAACAGCCGCTCCCGCCGGGCAACAATGGCCGCACCTGGGCGGCCGAACGCGCGTTGTCGAGCACGATGAGCATGCGCCGGTCGGCCAGCAGGCTGCGGAAAAGCGCGCTCCGGTCGGCTTGGAGAACCGGGATCCGCGACGCCGGCACATCGAGCGCGGTGAGGAATCCGTGCAGCGCGACCGCCGGGCTCAGCGGCTCCGACGAGGGGTCGAAACCGCGGAGGTTCACAAACAGCTGGCCGTCGGCGAAACGCGACCGCACCGAGTGTCCCCAATGCACGGCGAGCGCGGTCTTCCCGGCGCCCGCCGCCCCGAAAATGACATTGACCGGCGCCAATTCGTCGAGCAGGGCGAGTTGCTCGCCGCGACCGGTGAAATCGGCCGGGTCGGAGGGCAACTGCGCCGGCCGGTGCCCACTCACGCTCACCGCGCCGGTTCCGGCGCCGCGCATTTCCCCGTACGCGGCGGAAAGCGCCTCGCCCGGCTCGACGCCGAGTTCGTTGCCCAGTCGGTCGGCGATCTCCCGGTAGGCGGCCATCGCGGCCGCCCGCTGCCCGTCGGCGGCCAATGCCCGGACCAGCCGTGCGTGCAGCCCCTCGTGGTAGGGCGCGTCCTCGGCCGCCGGCCGCAGCTGCTCGACGACCGGGCGCGGGTCGCCCTTCTCGAGTGCCGCGTCGGCCCAGCGGGTGAGCAGGTCGAGGCGTTCGTCGTGCAGCGCGTCCCGGGTCCGCTGCGCCCACTCGCCGGGCACGCCGGCCAGCGCCACCGGTTCCCACAGGTCGAGCGCCCGCCGCAGCAGGCCCTCGTCGGTCGTGGCCGCCATCCGCCGGGCGGCGTGCAGGTCAACCCGGTCGCGGTCCAGCTCGGCGACGTAGCCGCCGGCCACGTAGCGTACGGTCACCGGCCCGGCCTCGGCCGGCAGCAGTGACCGCAGCCGGGTCGCATAGGTCGCGAGCAGATTGCGGGCCCGGCGCGGCGGGTCGGTGCCCCAGATCCGGTCGATCAGTGTCTCCGCCGCGACGATGCGGCCGGCGTCGAGGAGCAGGCAGGCGAACAGGCACACCTGCTTGCCCGGTCCGAGGTGGACGGTGCCGCCGGGCAGCTCGAGGCGCACCGGGCCGAGCACCCGGAAGGTGAAGCTCGCCTCCGGCACGGGTCCACTACAGCACGTGATGATGATCGATTCAATCGACGGTCCATCGAGGTTCCATCGGGGTGCGGAAGGGTCGCGCGCGGGGGACGGTCCGTCGGGGGCCGGGGGCGTCGCGGTCGGGCAATTACGGGGGAGACCGTGCCGGAGCCGCCGGCGGACCGTCCCTGACCGTCGATGAACTTGGCTGCCGTCTCGCCCGTACTCCCTGCTGGGAGGCGAGCTGATGAACGACCACACGCGCCGCCGGCTGTTCTGGTCCGGGGGCGTCCTCGCGTTTCTGGCCGTCGGGGCGGCGGTGTTGCTGACGCTGCCGGTGCCGGGCCTGCAGGGCTACCTGGCCGGGCAGGTCGGCGGCACAGTGGCTGATCAGGTGGCCTGTCCGGGGGTGCTGCCCGGTCCGCCGTCGGTCACCGTGGGCGGTGGGCGGCTGGTGCCCCAGGTGCTGCGCGGCCGGTTCTCGGAGATCAAAGTGGCGGTGCCCGACGCGACGCTGAGCGGGGTGCCGCACGCGTCCTTCGCGGCGACGATGCGCGACGTGGGCAAGCCGTCCGGCGGGGTGACCCACGTGGGGTCGTTCGACGGGACGATCAAGGTCGGCTTCAGGAATCTGCCCGCGCCGTCCGGCACGACCTTCGCGCGGGCCGGCGACGGCAGCCTCACCGCGCGGACGGTGATCCCGGTGGCCGCGTCCAAGGACGTCAAGGCCGAGCTCTTCCTCTCGATGCGGATCCGCGGCGAGACCGCCGAGTCCGTCCCCTCGCGGCTGCGGATCTTCGGCCGCACGCTGCCGGCCGGGCAGGTCAGCGACCTGACCGGGGGCGTACGCAGGCAGCAGCTGCCGCACCTCCCGGCCGGCGTGACCTACCGCTCGATCGAACCGCGGTCGGACGGCGTGCACGTGTCGCTGGCCGGGGTGTCGACGACGCCGCTCTCGACGCTGCCGGCTTCGGTCGGCGGCCACGACGTCACCTACTCCGCCGCGAACGGCCGGCTGAACATCAACACGTCGATCGTCAGGATCCCGGTGGCCACCATCCGCACCCGGCCGGTGCTGTCGGGTGGCGCGCTGACCCTGCAGCCGACGGCCGTGCACGCGCTCGGGTCCGACCACGCGACCGGCGATCCGCTGGCCAAGCTGGTGCTCGGCCAGATCGACCGGAAGGACCTGACCCGTACGCTGCCGGTCCTGCCCCGTGGTGTCACCTACCGGTCGGTCGCGGTCGACCCGGCCGGCTTCCACGTCACGATCGGCGGCACGACGGTCAAGCCGTTCTCGTCGCTGCCCCAGGACGCCGGCCACCCGGCGGTCTTCGGGGCCCGGAACGGCCTGCTCACGGCCACCGCCACCGGTTCGGGCGCGGCCACGCCGATCGTGCTGCACTCCCAGCCGGTGATCCACGGACGGACGCTCGACCTGGCGCCCTCGGAGATCGAGATGTTCGGAACCCGGTTCCCGGCCGCCGACGTCCTGAGTCGGGTCAAGGGCCAGCAGACCGCGTACCCCTTGCAGGCGCCGGCGAACGGCCTGGCCTATGCCGGGGTGTCGGTGCAGGCCGACGGCCTGCTGATCCACGTGACCGGCCGGCAGGTGGATCTTCCGCGGGGCTCGCTGACCGGCGGCGGCTGCTGAACCGGCTGTTAGCGTGCGGGTCGTGAAGATTCGCGAATTCGCCGGTGCGGACTGGCCGCAGGTCTGGCCGATCATCCGGTCGGTGGTGCGGTCGAGCGAGACGTTCCCCTACGACCCGGCGATGACCGAGGAGGACGCGCGGGCGACCTGGATCGAGTCGCCGCCGGGCCGCACGACGGTCTTCGACGACGGCGGGGTGCTGGGCACGGCCAAGATGAGCGCCAACCGCCCGGGGCCGGGCGCCCACATCTCGACCGCCAGTTTCATGGTCGCGCCCGGTGCCCGGGGCCGCGGCGTGGGCACCGCCCTGTGCGAGGACGCGCTGGCCTGGGCGCGCGCGGCCGGTTTCGCGGGCATGCAGTTCAACGCCGTGGTCGAGTCCAACGCGTCGGCCGTCCGCCTCTACGAGCGGCTCGGCTTCCGGGTGCTCGGGACCGTTCCGCGGGCGTTCGAACACCCCACCCGGGGCCGCGTCGGACTGCACCTGATGTATCTGGAGTTCTGACCCCACCTATCCGGAGACGCTCTCTCCGATTGTGCTACGGTCGAAACGGAGAAGGCATCTCCGATTCAAGGAGTGGGCATGAGCGAGACCGTCCTGGTCACCGGCGGCACGGGCTACGTGGCGACCTGACCCGCGACGAAGGCTGGGACGCGGCGATGGCCGGCGTCGACTACGTGCTGCACGTGGCCTCGCCGCTCGGCGACACCCCGGACCTGATCGGCCCGGCCCGCGACGGCACCCTCCGGGTGCTCCGGGCCGCGACCGGCGCGGGCGTGAAACGGGTGGTCGTGACGTCGGCCGCCAACGCGGCGAGCCCTTCCTCGTACGCCGAGGAAGGCGTCACCGACGAAACCCTCTGGACCGACCCGGCCGACCCGTCCCTGCCCGCCTACCGGCGCTCCAAGACCCTGGCCGAACGCGCGGCCTGGGACTTCATGGCCACCTCGGCCGGCGCGACCACCCTCACCACGATCCTGCCCGGCGCCGTGTTCGGGCCGCTGCTGTCGACGGAAAACCTCGGCTCGGTCCAGATCGTCCAGCGCATGCTCACCGGCAGAATGCCGGGCACACCCCGCATCGGGCTCGAGATCGTCGACGTCCGCGACCTGGCCGCCCTGCACGTCGACGCCATGACCGCGCCCGCCGCGGCCGGCGAGCGCTTCCTGGCCACCGGCGAGTTCACCTGGATGCGCGAGATGGCGGCCGACCTGCGGGCCGGACTCGGGCCGGCCGCCAACCGCGTGCCGACCCGCCGACTGCCCGACTTCGTGGTGCGGTTCGGGGCCCGGTTCGACGCGTCGCTGCGGTCCATCACCATGTCGCTCGGCCGCCGCAACCGGCACACCACCGGCAAGGCGCTGCGCGTGCTCGGCTGGCACCCCCGCCCGGCCGCCGGCACGGTCGTCGACTGTGCCCGCAGCCTGATCGTCTGGCAGTTGGTCTAACCTGGGGCCCGAGATGGCAGGCTCACGAAGTGACTCGGTGCGCAACCGGGGCCGACTGCTCGACGCGGCCCGCGAGGTGTTCGCCGAGCGCGGCTTCGCGGCCACCCTCGACGACATCGCGCGGCACGCCGGGCTCGGCACCGGCACGGCGTACCGTCATTTCCCCAACAAACAGGCCCTCGCCGCCGAAATCCTGACCGAGGCCACCGGCCAGATCGCGGCGGACGCCCGCGAGGCACTCGCCCTGAGCGACCCGTGGCAGGCGCTGGAACAATTCTTCTCGCGGGCCGCGGCCCGGCAGGCCCGCGACCGGGGCCTCTACGAGGCACTCACCGGCCGCGGCGACGACGAGGCCCAGGCCCGCATCTGGCCCGAAATCATCACCGCGGTCACCTCCCTGTTCGACCGCGCCCACGACGCCGGCGCGATCCGGGCCGACGCCGCCCCGCAGGACATCGCCGCCCTGTTCGCCCTCCTCGGCCCGGCCTTCGAGATGAGCCGGGCGACCGCCGACGACGGCCTGTGGCGGCGCTACCTGGCCCTGCTGCTCGACGGCCTCCGAGCGACCGGCCGGCCCGCACTGCCCGGCCCGCCCCCGCCACTCTCGTCGGTCGCGGCGATCCTGCGAACCGGCAAACACCACTGATCCCGCGCCCGGCTCATCGAAACCCTCGCCGCCGGCCAGGGCGGCCCGCTCGCGGTCGTCGGCCCGGCGGGCTCGGGCAAAACCACCCTCGCCGAGGAGACGGCCACCCTCGCGGCCGGGCACGGTCTCATCCCGTACGCCGAAAGCCGGCACCGACCGACGGCGGCCCGGCCCTCGTGGTCCTCGATGGTCCGGCCGCGCCGGACCGGGCCCTGGTGCAGCGGCTGGCGTCAGACCAGACCGCCGTGCTAGTTAGTGCGGCGGCTTCGCTCGGCCTCGACCCCGAGGTGCGCCTGGGCGGCTTCGCGCAGCCGCAGCCGGCCGCCCTCCTCGCTCGGCCGTGCATGCGATCCGGTTGGCGCGGGGGGCTTGCCGGGGCCGGCCCGATGGCCTTCCCGGAGCGGCTGACCACCTCGGCCGAGGCCGTCGACCTGGCCCGCCGGGCCGGCCCGGACGCCGAAACCGAGGCGGCCGACCGCTCCGGCGACGACGGACGCTCGTCGGCCGCCCAGGCCGAGCGCACCGCCCTGCTCGCCGAACTCCCGCGAGCAACCCGCCTCGGGCGGCCGCCCCGCCGAGCCGGCCGCGACGCCGAACGCACCCGCGTCAACACCACCAAGGCTCTCCGCACCGCCGTCGCGCGGATTGCCACCGCGGCCGCGCCGGGACCTCGGACCGGACGCTGCCTCCTACGCGGTTGTCCTGGCGTCTAGGGTGTCAGGTATCTCATGTGGACTGTGTCCGCCCGATGAGCCAGGACACCGCGTCCCCAGCTTCGTCCGGAAAGGCCGCTCCTGATGGCTGAACCCACGCCAAGCCCCGCAATCGACAGCACCGTCCCGCATTCGGCTCGGATCTGGAACTACTGGTTGGGCGGCAAGGACAACTTCGCCGTCGACCGTGAGGCCGGGGATGCCTATGCCGCGACGTTCCCCGAAGTCATCGCCATAGCCAGGGAAGCCCGGAAGTTCCTGGTCCGAGCCGTCCGTTACCTCGCCGCCGACGCGGGTGTGCGGCAGTTCCTCGACATCGGCACCGGACTGCCGGTCATGCAGAACACTCATGAGGTCGCCCAGCAGGCCGCCCCGGACGCCCGCATCGTGTACGTGGACAATGACCCGCTCGTGCTGACGCACGCCCGTGCCCTGCTCACCAACACCACCGATGAGGGCGTAACCGGCTACGTCGATGCCGACCTGCACAACCCGGACCAGGTCGTCGCCGACGCCCGGAACATTCTGAACTTCGCCCAGCCGATCGCGGTCATGTTCATGGGGGTCCTCGGCCACGTCCCCGACTCCGACGAAGCGCGTTCGATCGTGGCCCGGGTGATGGCGGCTGTTCCCTCCGGGAGCTATCTGGTGCTCTACGACGGCACCGAAAACGAGGCCGCGAGCGAGGCCCTCGATGACTACAAGGACACGGGCGCGGTCCCGTACGTCAACCGGAGCCCCGAGGAGCTCGGCCGCCTTTTCGGGGATCTGGAGATGCTGGAACCCGGGCTGGTGCCGATCACGCAGTGGCGCTCGGATCCGGCGGCCGAGGCGACGCCGGTGGACGCGTACGGCGGTGTCGCCGTCAAGCCGTGACGCGGGTGCCGAACCCGGGACGTCATACCCCGGAGGGCGTAACCCGGCCGGTTACATCCGGTGCGCGGGCCGGGTCACGTCCGCACCCGTCAGGAACGGCTCAGGACCCCGTGCGGGTCGAGGACGTACTTGCGGGCCGCGCCCTGGTCGAACTCCTGGTAGCCGTGGGGTGCCTCGTCCAGGGAGATCGGGGTGGCGTTGACGTTGCGGGCGATCTGCACCTTGTCGTGGAGGATCGCCATCATCAGGTTGCGGTTGTACTTCATCACCGGGCACTGGCCGGTCACGAACGAGTGGGACTTCGCCCAGCCGAGGCCCAGCCGCAGCGACAGCGAGCCGACCTTGGCCGCCTCGTCGACGCCGCCCGGGTCGCCGGTGACGTACAGGCCGGGGATGCCGATCGCGCCGCCGGCCCGGGTGACCGTCATCAGCGAGTTCAGCACCGTGGCCGGCATCTCGGTCTCGGCGTCCGAGCCGTGGCCGCGGGCCTCGAAGCCGACCGCGTCGACCGCGGCGTCGACCAGTGGCTCGCCGATCGCCGGCGTGTCCTTGCCGAGGATCTGCTGGACCTGGTCGAGCGGGTCGCCCTCGGCCACGTTCACGGTCTCGCAGCCGAAGCTGCGAGCCTGCGCCAGACGCTCCTCGTTCAGGTCACCCACGATCACCACTGCGGCTCCGAGAAGGTACGCGGAGGTGGCCGCGGCCAACCCGACCGGGCCGGCGCCCGCCACGTACACGGTGGAGCCGGTGGTCACACCGGCGCTGACGCATCCGTGATAGCCGGTGGGGAAGATGTCGGCCAGCATGGCCAGGTCGAGCATCTTCTCCATCGCCTGGTCGCGGTCGGGGAATTTGAGCAGGTTCCAGTCGGCGTAGGGCACGAGCACGTATGAGGCCTGCCCGCCGACCCAGCCGCCCATGTCGACGTAGCCGTACGCCGACCCGGGCCGGTCCGGGTTGACGTTGAGGCAGACGCCGGTCTTGCCTTCCTTGCAGTTGCGGCAGCGGCCGCAGGCGATGTTGAACGGCACCGAGCACACGTCGCCGACCTTGACGAATTCGACGTCCGGCCCGACGTCGACGACCTCGCCGGTGATCTCGTGGCCGAGCACGAGGCCCGGTGGGGCGGTCGTCCGCCCGCGCACCATGTGCTGGTCGCTGCCGCAGATGTTGGTGGCGACCGTCTTGAGGATCGCCCCGTGCCGGACCTTGCGGCCGATGTTGGCCTTGTTGACGCCCGGCCCGTCCTTCAGTTCGTACGTCGGATAGTCGATGTCGTGGACTTCGACTTGTCCCGGTCCCTCGTAGACCACCGCGCGGTTTCCTGGCATCGTTGCCTCCCGTCGTGACGTGACTCCTCACCGGAGTCTTCTCCTTCGGCGGGATGCCGTCGATACCGGCAGTTTTCACAAACCGCGAGCGGCCAGGTCGTCGAGGATCTGGCGGAGGATCGCCGGGGTGCGGCCGGGCGGCTCGGCGTCGATGAACAGCCGGCTGATCGCCGCCGCGTACTGGTCGACGTCCTCGGTCTTCTCCAGGTAGAGGCCGCTGGTCAGGTGCTCGATGTAGACCACGTCGGGCAGTTCCTCGTGCGGGAACCGCAGGATGCTGAACGCGCCGCCGGCCGCCGCGTGTCCGCCCGAGTCGAACGGCATGACCTGCACCCGCACGTTGGGCGAGTTGCCGATTTCGAGCAGGGATTCGATCTGCTCGCGCAGCACCTCGTAGCCGCCGATCGGCCGGCGCAGCACCGCCTCGTCGAGCACCGCCCACAGGCGGGGGGCGTCCTCGCGTTCGAGGAGTTGTTTGCGGGCCATCCGGAGCCGGGCCCGGCGGTCGATCTCCTCCTTCGACGCGTTGTCGTGCCCGAGCCGGATCACGGCCCGGGCGTACGCGTCGGTCTGCAGCAGTCCGGGCACGAACTGCACCTCGTACGTGCGGATCAGTTCGGCCGCCTGCTCGAGGTCGAGGTAGTTCTGGAACCAGGTGTCGAGGACGTCGCCGTACTGGTGCCACCAGCTCGGCGCGTTGGCCTCCTTGGTGAGCAGTTTGAGCCGCTCGTGCTCGCCGGGGTCGTCGACGCCGTAGAGGATGAGCAGGTCGGTGACGTCGCGCTCCTTGAAGCCGACCCGGCCCAGCTCCATCCGGCTGATCTTCGACTCGGACGCGCGGATCGCGTATCCGGCCTGGTCGCGGCTGATGCCACGGGCCAGCCGCAGCGCGCGTAACCGCGCGCCGAGTTGTAACCGGCGCACGGTGGAGCCGCCGGTGTCGCTTCCTGTGGTCACGAAGACCTCCCCGCCGGACCGGGCATGTTTCGCCCGGGCGCCCCCGGCCGTCCTGTTGTCGGTGCTCGTATCCCCTGTACGCGAGCACCGTTCGCCCCTGCTCATCCAGGCGATCCATAGTGGATCAGCCTTGATCGTTTGGCGCAAGCATACCCACGTGCCTACGTGGGCATGCGTCAATGCGTAACCGATTCACGTCCGACGGTGACAAGCGGGGCGAGGGCGACAAAAAGGGCGGGAGCCGGGGGAACGCTCAGCCCGCCACCGCGAAGTAGACCAGGGCGACGATCGCGATCACGAACAGCAGCACGAGGCCGCCGACCAAGAGTGTTCCGGCCAGGCCGCTGCCCTCTTCCTCCGGGGGTTTCGGGCGCTTGGCGTCGGTGCTCGGCATTGGGGGGCCTCCAGCAGAGAGCGAATGAACCTCGCGGAGGCTAATGGCGGCGCGACCCGGCCCACGAGGGCCGATTCCGCACCGCGAAACGCTGCCACTTACGGCTGCGGCTTGTGGTGCGAGAGCACCTGGCGTACGAGCCGGCCCGTGCGGTGCAGGTGCTGATGGGGGAAGCGGGGCGCCGAGCCGAGCACGGCCAGCGCGCCGACCACCCGCTCGCCGTCGTGGACCGGGACCGCCGCGCCGGCCATCCCGGCCAGGAACTCGCCCGACTGCATCGCATAACCCCGCTCGCGGCTGGCCTCGACGTCGGCGGCCAGCCTCCGGGGATCGACGATCGTTGACACCGTACGCGGGGTGAGCCGCAACCGCGGCACGATGGCCGCCGCCCCCTCGGCCGGAAGGCCGGACAGTGCCGCCTTGGCCAGGCACCCACTGGCGAGCGGGTAGCGGTTGCCGACGGCCGAGGTGATCGCGGCCGACGGGTGCACGGGATGGCGCTTGCCGATGATCAGCAGCGACAGATTGTCCCAGTCGACCTCGGCGACCAGCACCGTCTCGCCGGTGCGCCGGGCCAGCTCGTCGGCCGCCTCGCGGGTGCGCCGCGTGGTCGGCGAGCCCTCGGCGACCACACCGCCCAGTTCGAGCAGGCGCGGGCCGAGCAGATAGGTGCCGTCGGCGGCCTGGCGCAGGAAGCCGCGCTCGATCAGCGTCACCGCGAGCCGGCGCACGCTGGGCCGGGGCAACCCGACCGCGTCGGCCAGCTCGGACAGGTGCAGCCGGGGATGCGCTGGGCTGAAGGCGCTCAGGATGTCGAGCGCGCGGGCCACCGACCGTACCTCGTTGGACACCGGCATTGTTTTAGTCGCCGTCTATGGCCGATGGCAAGTCCGCAGTGTCGGCGGTCTCAGCGGGCCAGGCCCAGGGTGCGCGGGAAGGTGACGGCGAAGAAGTCGTCGATCGGCTGGGCGTTGCCGGTCGCCTTGGCCAGCAGGGCGGCGCCCTCCCAGGCGCTGCCGAGGGCGCGGGCCACCTCGTCGGGGTCGGCCCCGGCGGGCAGCTCGCCCTGGTCGGCCAGCCGGCGTACGGGAATCGCGAGGGCGCCCAGCCAGACGGTGAGCGAGTCGCGGACCGCGGTGTCGACCTGCGTGCCGCTGCGGGCGACCTCGGCCGCGAAGTTGCCGAGCAGGCAGCCCAGCGCGTAGTCGTGCTGGGCGAGGTCGGCGCGCAGGTGGTCGAAGTGCTTCTGCAGCGCGTCGAGCGGCTCGGACCCGGGGTCGAGCAGGATCTCGGTGCCGCGGGTCCGGGCGTACTGCTCGACGACGAGGACGCCGAGGGCGTCCTTGCTCGGGAAGTGGTTGTAGAACGACCCCTTGGGGGCTCCGGCCCGCCCGGCGATCGCGGCGACGCCGGTCGCGGAGTAGCCCTTCTCGTGGAACTCGGCGGCGGCCGCCCCGAGGAGGGCGTCGCGGAGACTGCGCTGTGCCATCCCGGGATCCTATCGACAAGACGACCGATCGTCTCGGTGGCGTTCGCCACGTTGTCAATATGACCGACCGCCTTAGAGTAATGATCACCGAAAGGAGCTCACCGTGAGCCGTCTGATCCTTCCCGCCGTCGGTGACGAAGCCGTCCTCGAAGAGAACTACGAACTGCCCCTCGGCCCCGGCGACGTCCGCGTGGCCGTCGACGCCGCCCCGGTCAACCCGGCCGACCACCTCTTCATGCAGGGCTGGTTCGGGGTGTACCCGCAGGTGCCGGCCCCGCTCGGCGGGGAAGGGGCGGGCCGGGTCGTCGCCGCCGGCGCGTCCGCCGACCAGTCCCTGATCGGGCAGCAGGTCATCATCCTGCCCACCTTCACCCACGGCTCGTGGGCCGACGAGGTGGTCGTCCCGGCGAGCGGCGTCATCCCGGTCTCCGGCGACCCGCAGCAGCTGGCCCTGCTGTCGGTCAACCCGGCCACGGCGTACGCGCTGCTCAACGACTATGTGACCCTGTCGCCGGGGGACTGGATCGGCGTGAGCCTGGCCAACTCGGCGGTCGGGCGCGCGGTGATCGCCCTGGCGCGGCGGTCCGGCCTCAAGGTTCTGGCGTTCGTCCGCAGCGAG
This sequence comes from Actinoplanes sp. NPDC051411, assembly GCF_040682075.1. NCBI lineage: Bacteria > Bacillati > Actinomycetota > Actinomycetes > Micromonosporales > Micromonosporaceae > Actinoplanes > Actinoplanes sp. NPDC051411. The sequence goes on from NZ_JBFBAD010000142.1 coordinate 19,994, forward strand.
GAGGCGGCCGCGTCGGTCACCGCCGACGCCGTCGTCGTCGGCGACGGGGACGTCCTCGCCGCTCTGGGCCCGGCCCGGCTGAGCGTGTTCTTCGACGGGGGAGCGCCCGACCTGTCGGCGGTCGTCCCGGCCGTCGCCGACGGCGGCACGATCGTCACCTTCTCGTCGACGACCGGGCAGTCGCCGGTCGTCCCGTTCGGGGACTTCCTCTACCGCGGCATCTCGTTGCGGTCGTTCTACATCCTGCGGTGGCTCGCGACCACGCCGCGGGAACGCCTCGTGTCCGTCTACACCTCGCTGGCCGAGCTGCTGGCCGACGGGACCCTGGGCACTCCGGTGGCGGCGACCTACCCGCTCTCGGCGTACCGGGAGGCTCTGGCGCACACCGGCGGCAAGGTCCTGTTCACTCCCTGAGCCGGGCGTGGGCGAGGACGCCCTCGCCGCCGTCGAAGGTCACGTCGGTCAGAGCGGGTGCAGGCCGGGCCGGCCGTCGGGGATGGCGAAGGACTTCAGGGTGGTGACCGGGGCGCCGGGGAGTTTGACGAAGTCGAGGGTCCGGAAGTCGGCCGTGAGCTGAGCCGGGGTGATCCGGGCGCGGCAGTAGCCGCGACGGTCGGAATAGAAGCGCAGGTGGGGATTGGTGGCCTGGCCGGGCACCGCGGTGTCGGGGGTGCCGTCGCCGCGGGAGGTGAGCGACGTGCAGATCAGTTCGGTGCCGACCGTGGGGGAGCGCTCGTCGGTGTAGTCGGCCTTGAGGTCGTTGGCCCAGGCCGTGTGGATGTCGCCGGTCAGGACCACCGGGTTGCGGACCCGGCGGTCCTGCCAGCCCCGCTGGATGCGGGCCCGGGAGGCGCGGTAGCCGTCCCACGCGTCCATGTTGCCGACGCCGGTGGGGTCGAGGCGGCCGGCGAAGAAGACCTGCTGGCCGAGGATGTCCCAGGTGCCGTGGTGCTCGGCGAAACCGTCCAGCAGCCAGGCCTCCTGGGCGGCGCCGGTGATGCTGCGCCGGGGCTGGTCGGCCTCGCGGCAGACCTTCCAGCCGCCGGCACAGGCCAGGCGGCTGCGGAACTGGCGGGTGTCGAGCATGTGGAAGGTCGCCAGCCGGCCCCAGTAGAGGCGGCGGTAGAGCTGGATGCTGTTGCCGACCGGGGCCGAGGCCGGGCGCAGCGGCAGATGCTCGTAGTAGGCGCGGTAGGCGGCGGTCCGGCGGGTCACCCACTGGGCCGGGGTCAGCGGCGGAAGGTCGTCGAAGCGGAACACGCCGGAGTAGTCGTCCTCGACGTCGTGGTCGTCCGGCACCACGACCCACGGGGCGACGGCGTGGGCGGCCTGCAGGTCGGGATCCATCTTGTACTGGCCGTACCGGCGGCGGTAGTCGGGCAGGGTGAGGATCTCTCGCCCGAGGTGCGGGCGGACGACGTTGGGCTTGGCCGCGCCCTCGTAGATGTAGTCGCCCAGGTGCAGGATCAGGTCGGCGTGCTCCTCGGCCATCCGGCGGTAGGCGGTGAAGTAGCCCGACTCCAGGTTCGAGCAGCAGGCGAAGAGCATCGTGAGGTCGCGGCCGCGCGCGTCGAACGCCGGTGTGGTGAGTGTCCGGCCGGTCGCCGAGACGTGGCCCCGGGCGCGGAAGCGGTAGTAGTACTCGGCGTCCGGGCGCAGGCCGTTGGCGACCACGTGGACGGTGTGCGCGTCCGCGTACCGGGCCTGGACCGTGCCCGAGGTGACCACCTTGCCGAAGGTGGGGCTGGTCGCGATCTGCCAGTCGACCGGGACGTCGGCGTGCGGCATCCCGCCCTGGCCGTCGGCGTCGAGCGGGGACGGGGCGAGACGGGTCCAGAGGACGACGCTGTCGGGGGCCGGGTCACCCGAGGCGACGCCGAGGCGGAACGGGTAGGCGGGGCTCCGCGGGACGAGGGCGGTCCCGGCGAGGCCGAGGACGAAGGTGCGGCGTGTAACGGCCATAGCCCGATGACCTTATAAGAGGTGAATGTCCGGTTCGGCGGAGAAACGCCGGGGCGGGCGGAAATGCGTCGACGGCAGAGCGGGACTACCGTCGCGGGCGTGGATCCGTTGGACGGCGTCGTCCCACGGCGGCTGCTGCAGGCGGCCGTCGACCAGGGAATGATCTTCGTGATCTTCTTCGTGCTGCTCAACGTGGCGGTCTTCACGCACGACCGGGTGCTGCTCGGGGTCGCGTTCGCGCTGCTGCTCGTGCTGCCGTTCGCCGTGCACGTGCTGCTGGCCTCGCGGAGCGGCCGCACGCCGGCGATGCGGCTGACCGGGCTCCGGATCGTCACGACGGCGGGGACGAGCCCGCGCTTCGGCGCGTACGTCATCCGCTGGCTGCTGATGGTGGCCGACGGGGCCCTGTTCGGCCTGGTCGGTCTGGTCGTCATCCTGGCGACGCGGCGCCGGCAGCGGATCGGCGACATCGTCGCCGGGACGCTGGTGGTGCGCGAGCCCGCCGTTCGCGAAGCGGCGACGCCGGTCAGCGCACCAGCCGATGCCGCCATGCCCAGATAGCGATCTCGGTCCGGTTCCGCGCGCCGAGCTTGCGCTGCACCGAGCTCAGGTGCGTCTTGACCGTCGACATCGACACGACCAGCTCGGATGTGATCTCGGCGTTGGTGCGGCCCTGCGCGACCAGCCGCACGACGTCGGTCTCCCGGGCGGTCAGTAGCTCGGGCAGATCGGCTTGCGGCGCCACGGGCAGGTTGGACAGCAGCCGCCGGGTCATCGACGGCGACACCAGCGAGTCGCCGTTCGCCGCCGCCCGCACCGCCTCGACCAGCAGCGCCGGGCCGGCGTCCTTGAGCAGGAACCCGAGCGCCCCCGCCCGCAGCGCGGCATGCAGGTTGGCGTCGAGGTCGTAGGTCGTCACGACGACCACGGCGAGGGGCGAGCCGACCGACTCGCCGGCCAGCATGCGGGTCGCCTCGATCCCGTCGATGCCCGGCATGCGGATGTCCATCAGCGTGACATCGGGCCGCAGCCGCAGCGCCTCCCGGATCGCCGTCGCGCCGTCGGCCGCCTCGCCGACGACCTCGATGTCGTCCTCGGCGGACAGGATCAGCCGGAACCCGGTGCGAATCATCGCCTGGTCGTCGGCGATCAGCACCCGGATGCCCACTCGCTTGCCTTCGTGCTCGTCCGGGACCGGCTCGCGGATGCCCACTCAGACCCCTCGCTCGACGGGCCCGTCCAGCGGCAGCCGGGCCACGACCTCCCAGCGCCCGCCGCCGACCGGTCCGGCCCGGAGCGTACCGCCCACATCGCGCACCCGCTCGGCCATGCCGACCAGGCCGAATCCCTCGCCTCGCGGCTCCGCCGCCACGGCGTCATTGACGATCGCTATCCGCAGGGCGGCATCGAAGGCCTCGTTCTCCGTACGCGCGGAGACCGTGATCTCGGCCGCCCCCGGCGCGTGTTTCCGGGCGTTGGTCAGCGCCTCGAGCGTCAACCAGTACGCCGTGGCGACCACCCGCGGCGGCAGCGACCGCACATCCTCGACGGCGAGCCGGACCCGCGGATCGTCCCCCACGGCGATCCGCAGTGACCGTTCCAGATCATCGGTGCGCTCCGGCACGACGTCGTCCGACCGCAGCGTCCGCACGAGCCGGCGCATCGCGGTCAGCGCCTCCTTGGCCGCGTCCTCGATCTCGGCATAGCCCGCCGTGGCCGCCGGATCGCGCTTGCCCGCCACGACACCGGACGCCTGGGCCAGCACGACGATCCCGGTCACGTGGTGGGCGACCACGTCGTGCAGCTCGCGGGCGATCCGCAGCCGCTCGGCCGTCCGCGCCTCGGCCGCCGACGCCCGCCGCCGGGCGTCCGCGTCCCGCAGCATCAGCCCGACCGCGACGGCGACGCCCCACAGCACCGCCCCGGCCACGGCCGACCAGGGCTGCGCGCGCCCGGCTTCGACCATGACGACCGCCCCGGCAAGCGAGAATGCGGCCGCGACCAGCGGTTTCAGCCGGCGGCCCGCGGCACCGACGATGACGGCGGCGGCCAGCACCGCCAGGGCGCTGGGCCCCGGCGCGGCCGCGACCGCGGCCAGGGCGAGCGCGCCCGCGCCGGCGGCCGGCAGCGGGAGCCGGCGGCGCAGGACGGCCACCACCGCGGCGGCGACCCCGGCCGAGTGCGGAATGCCCGACCAGGCGAACCCGCCCCGCAGCCCGGCGACCGCGTCCACCACCGCGAGCACCACGAACGCCGACACCTCGGCGGCCAGCAGCACCGACCGCCCGCCCGGGGTGCCCTCGGGCCCGGCATCGCCTCCGGCGCCCGAGGTGGCGTCGTCTTTTGCGGCGGCCGGGCGGTCGGGTCCAGTGCCCGGGGCGCTGCTGTTGGGCGCGTCGGGCTCTGGCGCACCGCCTTGGCCGGCGGGGGCCTCTGGCTCACTGCTGTCGCCGGCGGCGGGCTCTGGTGCACCGTTGTGGCCGGCGGCGGCCGGGAGCTCCGGCCG
>NZ_JBFBAD010000143.1:0-24457 GCF_040682075.1 Actinoplanes sp. NPDC051411
CCCGCCGAACACGAAGCCCTACACGCGATGACCCAACCGGTCACCGCAACCCCAAAACCAACTAACAAACTCTCCATCAAACCCGGGGCTTGACAGATGTCCTTCTTGGGCTTTGCCTGATCGACGAAGAAGACGGTGTCGTCGACGGCCTTGCTGCTGGCCGCCGCCTTGCCTTCAGTCGGCTTCCACGCCAACACGAGATGGGCGTCTTGATGGACCCGGGCAAAGCATGATCAGGTCGCGACAGCAACCTGCTCAACGGCTCGTATCCACAACCTCGCACGAGTACGTCCTTCGGTTCGGTCTGTGTCCCGTGCGCTGCACCCGTCATACTCTTCGGCCAGCCGGTGCGTAGAGCAACTGGTCCGGCAGTCCGGCGAGTTCGTCGAACCAGACGTCGAACGACAACCCTTCGGCCTGGTCCGACTCGCACAACATGACGGCCGCTCCGATGCCGTCCGCACGCCATGCGCCTGGATCATCCAGCAGCGCCGCCGCATCACCGCGGGCCAAGACCAAATACTGGCCGCGCTCTGTTGCTCTTGTCCGCCAATCCACGTCGTACTCGTAACGGACGACCTCGTCCGATCGGACCTTCGTTGCCCAGGAGACGGCTATGCACTCGATCAGCCCGCACTCGAACCAGCGTCCAAGGATCTGCCGGCAATCGGCGGCAGCCCACGGCCCGTGTACGACCGTCCGTCCGTGACCCAAGTAATCCGTGACTTGGTGCGTAATCTCGCACAGCGGCGCCTCTTCCGCGCGCGCATTTCGGGCAAAGTATTCGACGTCGGTACCACGTCTTGCATCGACATTCGCACGACACGCTCAACTCGGCAGAAGTGAGCATCCTCGACGAGCTACGGGAGCAGGTGCGCATCGCCCAAGGCCGCGACCGGCCCGCACCACCGCGGCTCGACGATTCGACGCCCGCCCGGTCAACGAATGCGGCCACCCAGGGCAGCGGCTTTGCGCAGCAGAGGTTGACCAAACTGCCGGTTGCCATGGGCGTCGATAAGCTCGGCGTGCTCGGTCAGGCAGTCACGGAGCAGTCGAGCCGACTCGTCCCGGTCCGGCGGTGGGACGGAACCGTTCGACCTGCGCTCCTCATCCATCGCGTGGAGCAGCGCGTCGATGCTATCGATGTTCGAGGCAGCAAGATCCAGCGCCAGGGGTATTCCGGACGGCTGTTCCGACTCGGTCACCAGAACCCGACAACACTCGAGGACGAGACGCACCCAGGTGATACGCCACCGGAGTATCTGGTCACCTCCGATCGGGTTCTCACGCAGACCGACGGCGAATAGGTAATGGGCTTCCAGCCCTATCCGCAGCCCCTCCCGGACTGCCACCGGCAGGAGCTCAATACTGATGCCTGCCAATTTGGCCGCGTACTCCGGGAGCCGCTGCGGCTCGCAGAGCCGACTGATCCTGAAGGTTCGCGAGTCGGGCGCGCCGGTGAGGCATTCGGGCAGGCCGGCCAGGACAGGGTCGCCCACCCGCTTGGCGGCGGCGCGCAGCGCCATCGCCAGCGTCAACGGTGGCGCCTCCGCCTGCGCCTGGTCCCACGCCTGGATTTCCACCATCGTGGCACCGGGGTCCAGCCTGCGACTCTCGGTGAGGCACTCGACGGCCGCCTCGGAACTGCCTTGCATCCCGGTGGCCTCGAGGTGCAGTCCCTGGATCGCCAACGCACTGGCCAGCCGCGTTCGGTCAGCCGCGGATCCGCCGGCCTGCGCGGCCTCGCGGGCCGCTCCGACCAGGCATTCGTCGGCGCTGACGGCGTCGTCCAGACGCCCGACGCGGGCCAGCAGGGCGGACGCCGCCTTGGCGATCTTGCCCATCACGGCCGCGTCCCAGCCCGGCTTGCCATATTGGCCGACATAGAACCGAAACGCATTATCAGCCGCGGCACCCGCCAGGGTCGGATCGCCGTACGCCATCAGGACGGACGCCTGGTTAATCAGCGCCAGGGAAAACTCCGACGCGAGTTCGGCGTCGTCGTCCGACTCGTCACCAGACTCACCCAGCAACGGCAAATAGGCACCCAACGCGCTGTCCAACAGTACGACCGCGGCCGCACCGCTTCCCCGCCGGGCCGTCAACGCACCCGCCACCGCGTCGACATTCGCGAGTTCTCGCCTGATGTCCAGCCCGTATCGGCTGGCCAGATCGTGGCAGACCTGCACTCGCTCATCCAGGACACGGACGGCCCGCTCAGGATCTTCTCTGGCTAACAGCAGGTTGCTGACCCTGCGCAGGACCAAAGCTCGAGAGACCTGCGGCCGGGCGTCGGCTGGGTCCGCCGCGGCGAGCTCACCCAGGACGGCCAGTACCTCATCCAGGCACGCCAGCGCGTCGTCGTACTGACCGCCGGTGATCAGTTCCTCGGCCTGAACACCGAGCGTGTGGCAACGCTTCTCCAACTTGCGTGTCGCCCGGCTCATGGCCGCCTCCCCCGTCCCGGTCCCAGCCGCCTCATAGCACTAGGCCCTCAACGCGCAAAGGGCGCATCCGCGCGAAGCTCCTATGCAGACTCCCAGAGGACGCCGGGCCGCGCTAGTACCCGGGCTTCGGCAGCCGGCAGCAGGTCATTGGAGGGTTCCCGGCTTCCGCCGCTTGCGTCGCCGTCACGCTGGATAGCCCGCTGATCCGGGGATGTGAAACTTCGACCCGGCACGCTCTAAAGTATGGATCAGGCGCGCATTGATTACGTGCGAGGCGGTGGAGACATGCGACCGCACCTGCCGTCCGTCGAAGCGATTTGGCCGGCTCACGTAGTCGGCCGGCGAGTGGGCCAATAGCTGGTCGATGACGCAAGCCGACCACGACCGACAACCGCCGGGTACGGTTGAGGGTTGGTAGCAGCGGGTCTCCTGCAACCAGCGCACATAGCGTTCGATCTCGGCCCGGCCCAGGTTCAGCGGATCAAGTGCCTGACCGGTGCACCAAGTCAGGAACACCTTGAGGTCAGAGCCGGTGTGCACCCGGGACTCACCGCGGTACCGGGCCCAGATATGCGGCCACCGCTGCGTGCAGCACACGCTCGTTGACGACGACAGCAGGCTGATCCGAAACAGAAGAGGTAGTCATAACTCACGGTGCGTCACCGCCAGCAAGAGCGCCAACGCCCTCGACGTGGCAGAAGCGGCTGCCCGCTTCTCACGGTCGGTGCCCATGACGGAGCCAGCACGCGAAGCGACATGAAGGTCGACTGGCGGCGCCCTGTTTCTGTCATACCCGGGCGTTAACCTCCGCTGCGACGGCGACATTGGGAGGCGTAATGGCAAGGCAAGAGGTGACAACGTTCGTCGATGAGGACCTGCGTGGTGCGCGGTTCGAGCGGTCGATGCTCGTGGGCGCGAAGATCCGCGGCGGCGATGTGCGGGGGCTCGAGATCGATGCGCCGTGGCTGAGAGGCGGCACCTTGACGGTCAACGGCGTCGACGTCGTTCCGTTCGTCGAGGCCCAGCTCAACCAGCGGTTCCCCGGGCGCAGCCTCCGGCACGCCACCGACCCGGCTGGCCTGCGGAAAGCATGGGCTTCGGTGGAGCGGGCCTGGGCTGATGCTGTGGACCGGGTTCGCTTGATGGCGGGGGGCAGCGTGGACTTCTCGGTTGACGGCGAGTGGTCTTTCGCGCAGACCCTGCGTCACCTCGTGTTCGCCACCGATGCGTGGCTCGGCAAGTCGATCCTGCGGCTGCCGCACCCGTTCCATCCCCTGGGGCAACCGCACGCCGAATACGAGACCGACGGTTATGACATGTCCCTGTTCGCCATGGAGCGACCGGCTTTCGCCGACGTGCTCGAGGTGCGCGCGGAGCGACAAGCCATGGTCCGTGAGTTCCTCGCGACCGTCACACCTCAGCTGCTGGCCGAGCCCCGGCCGACCGCGTGGTCTCCGGAGCACGAGGAGCCCGTTCTGCACGGCCTCAACGTGATACTCAACGAAGAGTGGGAGCATCTCCGCTTCGCGCTGCGTGACCTCGACGCCCAGGCCGACTAACCAGACGCGACCACCGGCACGGCCGCCCGCCTCACGACCTGCCGTTGGAGACACCGCCTATGGCACCCTTGATCGCCCATCCGCTTCTCGGCAGATCCGCGCATTCGAGCTCTGAATCGCTTCATGATCGCTTGAACGCAGAGTGAATGAGCTCTGCAGCAGTCGTCGGCATCGCGGGGCGGTCGTGATCTATGGGTGGTGTCGGTTCTCACGAACATCACGTCACCTGGCGGTGGTGATGTAGCGCCGAAAGTCGCGGACATCTGGTGCCCAAACTTCATGGGATCTCTATCTGGCCCCGGTCTTGCCCGTTCTTGTCGATGTACCGGTTCCCGGCAGGTCTGCTGCGTAATGCCGGCAGCCCGAAGATCAGCGCCGCGCCGACGCTCAGGTGGATGCCGAGCAGCGTCCGGCGGCGGCTCCGTCCGGCGCCGCTGCCCAGCGGGCCGGCCGGTGACAGGAGCAGAACGAGCGACGCGATGATCTGGAACGTCCGGGCCGGCGTTCTGCCAGCGGCAGAACAGCTGTCCGATCAGGCTCGGCGATCACTACTGTCCCGCCCATGACGATGACGACGGTTGTCACCCGCACGGTCGAGTACCCGGCCGACGGTCTGACGATGATCGGGCACCTCGCGGTCCCGGCCGGCGACGGCCCCCGGCCCGGGGTGCTGCTCGGGCCGGAAGGCCCCGGGCTCAGCGACGTCGAGCGCCGCCGGGCCGATGCGCTTGCCGAGCTGGGATACGTGGCTCTGGCTTTTGACATCCACGGCGGACGCCACCTGACCGACCCCCAGCAGATGCTGGCTCGCTGCATGCCGCTGCTCGCCGACCCCGCCCGGATGCGGGAGATCGGCCACGCGGCGCTCGAGGTGTTGCTGGCCGAACCGCGCACCGACCCCGACCGGATCGCCGCCATCGGCTACGGCACCGGAGGCGGCATCGCGCTGGAACTCGGGCGCGACGGCGTCGACCTGCGCGCGATCGGAACAGTCAACGCTCTGATGACCGGCCGGCCCGGCGAGGCGCAGCGGATCCGCTGCCCGGTGTGGGCCGCAGTCGGGTCGGAAGACCCGATCATGCCGGCTGCGCAACGAGACGCGTTCACCGCCGAGATGCAGGCCGCAGGCGTCGATTGGCGGTTGGTGGTCTACGGCGGCGCCGGGCACGCCTTCCACCACCCGATGCCGGACGACGCGCATGTGCTCCCCGGCGTCGGCTACCACCGCCGCCACGCGCAACGGAACTGGCGTGACGTCGTCAACCTGCTCACCGAGTGCGTACCCGTCACGGTTTGATTGGGCCGGCGACCGCCGTTGCAGGCCCGTACAGCGCGGGCCGGCACAGGGATCCGCCTCGGTGACCGGATCGCGGCATGAGCGTGCGACGAAGCGGCCGGAGGTTTGTCACTCCGTCACGCCGTAAATTTGGCTCAAACCCAGGAGATGGTGTCCGACGACCGGCGGATCGCCGGCTGGCGCACGTGCTCAGCGCGGCAGATCAGTGTGCCCGGCGAGGCGGCTCGCAAGTGGATGCAGGCCCGGTCCTCGGAGGTCGGCAACGGCGGCGAGTCGCCCGGCGGCGGCCATCGCCAAGGCCTCGATGGTGCCGTGTACCTCAGGGCCGCTTCCGGAGACCCAGTCGGTATCCGTTGCGGCCATGGTGATCCCGCGCAGCCGGTCCGCCGGGCAGAGTGCGGGGGTCGCTTCGGGCGAGACGAGGTAGTCCAGCAGGGTGCGCCAGTGCTCGATGGGCACGTCGACGGCCAAGCCCAGTGGTCTGGCCATGTCACGCAGGTGGATACAGGTCTCGGCGAACGGTCCCATCGGGCCGATTCGTGCGGGGCTCACCTTGTCGGCGGCGTGTTCACGCAGAAGGGCGATGAGCTGTGGCGGGGGCCTGCGAGCAAGTCGTCGGGTGAAGTGGTCGACGGTCCTGTCGGTGTTACCGCGGTAGCGCATCGCGGCAAGGAAGAACCGGGGAAAGCTGACGAGCATGGGCTGAACGAGGTGCGCAGCCATGTGATGCACGGTCCATCCCGAACACAGTGTCGGCGCGTCCCAGTCGGCGTTGTCGAGCGAGGCGAGGACATCCGCGATCATCGACCGGTTACGGCTGGTCCAGCTGTAGATCTCCTGCTCGCTGACCATTCGCGTCTCCCGTCTGATGATTGTGGAGATGAAGTGCTCGCCGGCGTACGTCACGGTTCAGGGCCTGCAAAACCTTGACCGCAGCTGCGATCTCCTGAACGGTGCAGTCCTGGGCCATTCCCGATAGGTGTTGCAGTTCATCTTCGCCGACTTTGTTGATCAGGTCGGAGCCGGTTTCGGTGAGTGTGATGAGCACCGACCGCCGGTGCTCGGGATTGGTGCGGCTCTCGACGTGGCCCCGCTCGATCAGATCGTTGACGTGACGCTGCACGCCCTGCCGGGCCAGGTCCAAGCGTTCGCCGATGGCCGGGACGGTAGCGGGTCCGTGCTGGGCGAGCACTTCGAGGACGGCTCTCATTCCTACGGTCAGGCCCGAGGGCTTCAGCGATGCCTCAACCACCCGGGCGGAGTTGAGTACGAGGGGCCGGACCTGCTGGAGTACCTCATAGAGTCGGGAACCCCGATCTCGCGACATGACAACAATGATGTCATATACGGAGCCTCGCAGCCAGCTCACGCCCGTCCGCTCATCGGCTAGATCCGCGCGCTTCCGCGGAGTGCGCTCGTAGCGGGTGGTGCACGCAGCTGATTACCTACCGGGGATGCCGCCTTGGGCACTTACGGCAGGGCGACCGCGAGTGTCCGGACGGGATCACTGCCGGCGATTCGGCTCTTGGCCAGAAGTTTCTGGTCGGCCGCGTAGGTTTCCTCGGCGATCTGGCGTACGGCTCGGGCGGCTGTCCACCGCAGGTTCGGTGTGACTCAGATGTGGCATGCGCCCTGCCGGTCACCGCGGCGTGGAGTGGCTCAAGAAGGGACGACCGGATGGATCATGGTCACCCCCGGGTGGGCCGGTTCACCTGCTCGTGGTCACGACCGCCGTGGGGTGCGGGCCGCTCCAGCGGCCCATGGCGTCGCCTGCCTCGATCGCGATGGTGTGCCGGGTGCCCGAGGCGAGCCCGGTGACCGTGTACGTGGTTCCCGTCGTGGTGACGGTCGTGGAGATCGGGGTGAAGTCGCCCGTGCCGACCGGCACTTCGTCGACCAGCACCCGGTAGCCGATCACGCCCTTGTCGTCACGGGCCGCCGGCCAGCTCACCGTGACGCTCGTCGGGCTGATCGCGTGCATCCTCAATGGAGGGTGCGGCGAGGACCAGGTGGGCGCGCCGGTGTCGTACGGCGGCAGGGTGGTCGCTTGTGCGGTCGCCGGATAGGCGGTGCTGTTGCCGGTCGCGTCCACGGCGCTCAACCCGAACCTGTACGTGGTACCGGCAGTCAGGCCGGTCGCGACGAAGCTGGTCGTCGTGCCGTCGACCCGCCCGATGGGCCGGCCGTTCGCGGTGACGACGTAGCCGGCCACGCCGTAGTTGTCCGTCGCCGCCTGCCAGGTCAGATTCACCCAGGTGTACCCGGCCGACCCAGGCACCACGGAGAGCGTGCCGGTGGCGACCGGCGCCATGTCGTCACGGGTGCCCACGGTCGTCGCGGTGGCCGGCAGGGCGCGACTCGGGTTGCCGGTGGCGTCGACCGCCTGCACCGCGAAGGCGTACCGCAGGGCCGGGGCCAGCCCGGTCACCGTGACGCCGGTCGCGCCGGCGGGCGCGGTCGCTACCACGGCGCCGGCGCGCAGGACCCGGTAGCCGGCGACCGCGACGGTGTCCGAGGCCGTCGGCCAGCCCAGCGTCGCCGACGTGCCGGTCTCGGCGGTGACCGTCACCGCCGCGCCCGCCGGCCAGCGCGGCCCGGACGCGGCGTTGGCCGACACCGCGTCGGTTGTGGTGGTCCCGATGAAGGAGAGCCCGGTCGAGTTGCTGATGACCCACGGGTCGGGAGTGTTGTCGAAGGTCACGTCGCGGAACGAACTGTCGGCCAGGTAGCTGATCGAAGTCGGCCGGGCGTTGCGCAAGCGCACGTCGGTGAAGTGCAGGTCGCGGTGCTCGGCGCCGGCGACTCCGACGACGTGGATGCTCGGCCCGGCAGTGCCGTCGACGGTCACGTGGTCGACCTCGACATGCTCGAACAGCGCGGGCTTGGCGGCCGGCTCCACCGTGATCGCGGCGTTCGCGTCGTTGTACGCGGAGGTGAAGACGAACGCCTCGGCCGTGGTCGCCTTGATCGCGGTGTCCCGGAACACCACGTTGCGCCCGCCGCCGCCGTTGGTGGGCACGGTCTTCATCCGCAGGCCCACGTCGGTGCCGTTGATCACGTTGTTCTCGGCGATGATGTTCTGGATCCACGCCCCGGTGTGGCTGCCCAGCACGACGGCTCCGTGGCCGCGGGCGAAGTAGTTGTTGAAGATCCAGGCGTCCTGGGACGGCGGGTCGTTGCTCGCCGCCGCGCCGAGGCCGGCGGCGAAGTTCATGCAGTCGTCTCCGGTGTTGAACACGGTGTTCATGACGGTCAGGCCGCGGCTGTTGATCCACTCCACGCCGTCGCCGTTGTTGACGTCGAGCGTCTGAATATTCACCCCGTCGACGGTGACGTCCTTGTCGCGGATCAGCGACATGGTGTGGTTGGACGGGTTCTGCGCGGTGAAGCCGCCGAGGTAGGCGCGGGTCACCCCGCGCAGCGTGATCAGGTTGGAACGGGTCGGATACGGCGACGGGCTGCCCAGCGCCGCGGCCTCGACGACCTGGGCGGCGGCCAGCACGCCGGTGCTCGACACCGTCGACGCGCTGCCCTTGGCGTACAGCGGGTTGCCGTCGGCGTCCACGCCGGTCTGCTTCCAGCCGTTGCCGTCGATCGTGCCGGGCCCGACGATGCGGATGTCGTGCAGGCTGCCGTAGTCGTACGTGTGGGCGTTGATCAGGGAGTAGAACCGCTCGTCGGTGGAGTATTGGTAGAGCAGGTAGTGGTAGGGATAGTCCTCGGCCCGGTCGGAGCCGAGCAGCCGGCCACCCGACGCGACCTGCAGGGTCATGTCACTGTGCAGCCAGATCGCCCCGGTCTTGAAAGTGCCGGCCGGCACGAGCACCTTGCAGCCGCCACGGCAGGCATCGATGGCACTCTGGATCGCGACCGTGTTCAGCGTCGTGCCGTCGCCCACCGCGCCGTAGTCGACGACGTTGTATACCTTCAGCGGCGCGGCGGTGGACTGCTCGACTGTGGCGCTGGCCGCCGACTCGGTGCCGTTGGCATAGAGTGCCCGCACCGAGAACCGGTATCTGGTGCTCGGCCGCAGCCCGTGCGCGGTGTAGCTGGTCGTGGCGATGCGCACCTGCGCGCCGTTGCCCGGATCGGCGTAGAACCGCTTGATGTAGCCGCTCGCCGGCCCGGCCGCCGCCTGCCCGGCCGTGCCGACCGGCACGCCGTCCCGGTAGACCCGGTAATCCACGACGCCGCTCGCGCCCGGCGGGGGCTGCCACGCCAACGTGACGCTTTCGTCGTCGTAGGCCAGGGCGGGCACCCGAAGGCCGCGCGGCGCTGCCCCTTGACCGCCGGCGGCTCGGGCGGCCGCGCCGGAGGTGACCGCGGCGGCGACCGTGACCGCGACGACGAGCGCGGGCAGGCCCCTGCCACGGGCAGACCCCAGCGCGCCTGAACCCCACCGGGCCATGCTGCCTCCTTGATCCGACGTGCCACTCAGGTACTCCAAACTGCACCGGCAAGCGCTTTCCCGCAAGAGGCGCGGCGCGATTGGTCGTGTTTGCGTGAAGTCGGGCTCCCGACCATCGACTACACGGGATCTGCCTCGGTCCGAGCGGTTTCGAGACGTCTGGCTGAGGCCCGCAGTGCCCTGGCCAGGGCCACATCGGCAACACGGTCCCCGCGTAACCTCACCGGCAAAGTCGGAGGTGGTTAATCAGCCGCCGTCGTTTGGTCAACCACTCGGGACAGGCGGTCGACGCGTCGCAGTGCGTCAGGTAGCCGGTGTGGACCCGTCATGGCTGCCACCAGGTTGGCGGCGTGTTCGAGACTGAGGCCGGCGGCGGTGACGTACAACGGTCGCGTGGCGACGCCGCGGCGCACGACCGCGGCGTGCGTAGCGGTGCGGAAGGCGGTCTTGGCCACCCCGATCACCGCTATGCCGGTCTCGTCGTGCACGTGAGCCCCCAGACCCGGCCGCCCGTCGGAGTCCAGATCGACATAGCCGTCCACGATCAACAGGCCAAGATCCCGCACGCCGTCCAGGACAGCCCGCGTCGGCGGCAGCTCACGGCGAAAGAACGAGCCGGGCTCGTACGCAGTGACGTACGCAAGCCAGGCCACGCGTTCGTCGACCACCGTGGCGAACGTGGGATCGTCAGCAACCACCAGAGCGGCTCGCGCACCACCGGACGGCGGGTAGTACACGTCGACCGCGCCGTATCGCATCAAGATCTCCGCAGGTCGACCGTCCGGGGGCGGCAGCGTTCGTCATGGGGAACGGCGTTGCGCTGCCGTCGCGTTCCTTCAAGCCTCTGGTGGCGTACTTCCCGGATCTGGTCGGGTTGCTGTGCGGTGGCTGAGCCAGGGACCCAGTCCTTGCGCGTCGTCGGTGGCGATGAACGCCGCGGGAGCGTTGATCAGTGCCTCTTCGGTGTGCGCGAGGCAGCCCCACACCGTCGATCCCCACGGGTCGGCCAGCTTCACTTCCGCCGGGAGCGGACAGGGACTGCCGTCGGCCTCGCCGATCTGGCACGAGGAGGGCGCACCGCCGCGGCGGCTGACCGCCTCCGCCGCCTCCCTGAGCAAGGAGAAACGGGCCCGCGGCTCGGTGGGCCGCGTTGTGTGGCCGGCGGCGGCGGATCGCTGGCCGGCCAGCACGACGTTGCCGTCCGGGTCACGGGTCCGGATCTCGCCGCCGGGGGCGTGTTCGGGCTGGCCGACCAGCTCATGGGGATGGCCGGTGCTGTTCAGCCGCTCACGGAGGGCAGCCAGGTCGGTCACGTAAAGGTAGATCAACAGGGGTAGCTCGGCCTGAATCAACGGCGGCTGTACGCATGCCAGCAGCAATGTCTGCTCGCCGGCCTGCAGGTATGACCAGCGAGCGTCACCGTCACGACCGGACTGCAGCGGCGCATATCCGAACAGCGCGTAGAACTGTTCGGCCGATTCGACGCTGCGCACGTACAACACCGGCACGGCCGCCTGCACCCCGATCTGCATGCCGGAAAGGTATCCCAGCCGTACGCGCCAGGCATAGCTGCGAGGAACCGATGAGTCGTTCGAAGGACACGGTCGTGTGACGGGCAGCTCGTCGTGGCCCGACCGGCCGGAAAGCCGTCGGGCGGCAGGTCAGGTGCCCGAGCCCGCCGTCGGTGTCGTCGTGGCGCTCGGGTCCGGCGTGGTGGAGTCGGTCGGTTCGGGCGTTGGGGTGTCGCTCGGTGCCGGGGCCGGGGTGCTGCTCGACGGGGCCGGTGCCGGTTTGGTCCTGGTGGCCTCGATGTGGGCGGCCGTGTAGACGCTGCCGGTGCGGGTTCCGGTGATGGTGATCCGGTACCCGGCGGCAAGGGCGGCCAGTGTTTTGCGGGCACCGTTGAGCTGAATCCGGCTGGAGGCGGGCACGGTGATGGTCATGGTTTTGCCCTTGACGTCCTTGGTCCCGGCTTTCGCCGCGACGGTGACCGTACCGGCGGTGGTGTCGAGCGCGGCAACGGTGCCGTTGGCGCTGAACGCCGCCTTAACGGGCTTGGCCGGTTTGACCGGCTTGGTGGGCTTGGTGCTCGCCTTGTTGGTTGTGGGGGAGGCCGCCGGTTTGGCGGCCAGGGCTGCGGTGGTCACGGTGGTGGCGGGAACGGTGACCGCAGCCGCGAGAACGGCGGCGACGGCGATGGGGCGTAGACGCACGAGCACACTCCTTGCAGCGATCGGGGAGATCCCCAAGACTGCGCTGTGCCGGGTGCGGACCGGTTGCGGTTCCGGGTGCGAAACGGTTGCGAGGCCGAGCGTGGCCCGCCGACATGCCACCTCCGGCGATGAACAGGGCGCCGCTCCAACGACATCGCGGGCCAGTCGGTCGGCGACCTCGGAACTCGGGTGTGCTGCTCAAGGGCGACGTTGAGGATGATGAAGACCTTCTCCTCGGTCGTGCCGCGGCGATCCGGCCGGTTGCCGGAGACGGGAGCCGGCATCGCTGTTTCCCCGGGGCGGGTCAGCCGGCGTGCGCGGGCCCAATACACCCGAACGGGGACTGTGTGACGACACGGCCGTTCCTAGGGTTCTCCTCATCGCCGGCGCGCCGGCAGCAGGAAGACCCGTCATGGAGGAAGCGCCGTGAGCTCACTGGCTGTCCGAAGAACTTTCGCCCAGATCGAAGAAGTTCGGTCCGTTGCCGGCCGAAGCGACGCTGACGGTCCGCTCCGGAAAGTCGCGGTCTGCGCGGTGGTGAACAATCCGTTGGCCGGCCGTGGTTACGTCGCCGACCTGTCGGAGATCGTCGAGGCGTCGCGGGAGATCGGCACTCTGCTCGGCGAGGAGGCGGTGCGCCTGCTCGGTGCGGCACCGCAGAGCTACGGCAAGGGTGGGGTCGTCGGCACGGGCGGCGAGCAGGAGCACGTCAACGCCGCACTGACCTCGGCCTTCGGTGACGCCCTGCGGAAGGCGATCGGCGGTGGCAAGGCGTGGATCACGTCGGTCACGAAGGCAGGCGCGCCCGGAACCACCATCGACGTACCGCTGGCGTTCAAGGACGAGATCTGGGTCCGAAGCCACTACGACGCGATCACCGTGCACCTCGCGGACGCACCGGGCCCCGACGAGCTGGTGATCATCGCGGCGGTCGCCAACCGCGGCCGCCTGAACGCCCGCGTCGGCGGTCTGACCGTCGCCGAGGCGACCGCCCACGACTCGGACGGGGCGTGACCGTTGACCAGCATCGCCATTGTCGGCGGTGGCACCGTCCTGTCCGGTGACTACCAGCGGCCCGTCATCGCGGATGCCGACACCGTGCTCGCCGTCGACGGTCTGATCACCGCGGTCGGCCGTCAAGAGGATCTGGCCGAGCGGGTGGCGGCCAGCGAGGTCGTGATCGACGCGCTGGGCGCCACGATCGCCCCAGGTCTGATCGACTCGCACTGCCACGTGGTGCTCGGCGACTACACGCCCCGGCAGAAGACCGTCGACTTCCTGGCCAGCTACGTGCACGGCGGTATCACCAGCGTGGTGTCACCGGGCGAGATCCACGCCCCGGGACGGCCGCACGATGCCGTCGGGGTCAAGGCTCTGGCCATCGCCGCCCGGTCCTGTTTCGCCAACTTCCGGCCCGGCGGGATGACGGTGCATGCCGGGGCCGTCGTCCTGGAACCGTGTCTGACCGACCGTGACTTCGCCGAACTCGAGCAGGCCGGAGTCCGCCTCGCGAAGTTCGGGTTCGGCCTCTACGAGAACCCGGCGGACGGGTACGACCAGATACGCGCGGCCCAGCGCCACGGCATCACGGTGATGTGCCACTCCGGCGGCGCGAGCATTCCCGGCAGCCAGCCGATCACCCCGGAGCACCTGCTGCACCTCGCCCCCGACGTCTGCGGTCACATCAACGGCGGCCCCACGTCGCTGCCGGCGGCCGGGGTGGACACCATCATCGAAGAGACCGCGATGGCCTTGCAGCTGGTGCAGGCCGGCAATCTCCGGTCGGCGGTGCGGATCATCGAGAAGTGCCAGGCGGAAGACCGGTTCGACCGCGTCGTGATCGGCTCCGACACGCCGACCGGAACCGGGGTCATGCCGCTCGGCGTCATCAAGACGGTCGCCGAGCTCTCCTCCCTGTCCGGCATCGACGCGGCCCGGGTCTGGGCCGCCGCCACCGGCAACAACGCCCGCGTCTGGGACCTGCCGGCCGGTTTCCTGCGGGCCGGATCGGCGGCCGACGTCATCGTGATGGACGCGCCGTGGGGATCCACCGCCACCGACGCGCTCGGGGCGCTGTCCATCGGCGACATTCCCGGAATCACCGCGGTCGTCACCGGCGGCGTGCTGCGCAACCTGACCAGTCGCAACACCCCCCGAGCGGCACGCCTCGTCCGGGTCGAGCCCGACATGCCGCACCTGGCCGCCACCGGCCACTGAGGACCGATCTGTGGGACCGCTGTGCGACCGATTCTGTGCGACCGATTCTGTGCGACCGATTCTGTGAGGAGGAAGTGGGCCATGCCCCTCCATGTGACCTTCGACCCGGCGAAGTGCCAGGGCTATGCCAACTGCCTCATCGAGGCTCCGGAGATCTGGGACTTCGACGAAGACCAGAACCGGGCGGTCCTGCGCCTGACCGTCGTCGACGACCGGCTTCGGGCGAAGGCGGAGTCGTCCGCGCGGTGCTGCCCGGCGCAGGCCATCCGGGTCGAGGAGCCGGGGCCGTGAGGCGCATCGTCGTGGTCGGCGGTTCGCTGGCGGGAGTCAGCGCGCTGGAGGAACTCCGGGCGCGTGGCTTCGACGGCGAGCTCGTGCTCGTCGGCGCGGAGCGCCACCTGCCCTACACCCGCCCGCCGCTGTCCAAGGAGGCGCTGACCGGCGAGGTGCGGCACGGGCCGTTGGCGTTGCGGGAGTCGGGCTGGTACGACGATCACCACGTCACCCTGCGACTCGGGCATGCCGCGACGGGGCTGGACAGCCGGGAACGCGTGGTCGTGCTCGACGACGGCACGACCGTCGGCTATGACGGTCTGGTCATCGCGACCGGCTCGTCGCCGCGCCGATCCGCGCTGACCTCGACCCTCGTCAACGCGCTCGAACTGCGGAACCTGGACGACGCCGAGCGGCTGGTCCGAGCACTGCGAGGTGCCCGGCACCTGGTCGTCATCGGCGCCGGGTTCATCGGCATGGAGGCGGCGGCCACCGCGCGGGGACTCGGCGTCGAGGTGACGGTGGTCGATGTCGCCGCCTCCCCGATGAACCGGGCCTTCGGCTCGGCGGTCGGGCAGTGGTTCCAGCGGCGGCACCAGGAGCACGGCGTCCGGGTCCTCTGTTCCACGGCCGTCGAACGGATCGAGGAGTCGAGCCACCGCACGCTGGTGCGGCTGGCCGGCGGCGAGACCTTGGCCGCCGACGCGTTGCTCGTGGCCGTCGGGGCGACCGCCACCACCGCCTGGCTGGCCGGGTCGGGATTGCCGGTCGGTGACGGGATCCTCTGCGAACCGAGCCTGGCGACCGAGATCCCCGGCGTCGTGGCCGCCGGCGACGTCGCCCGATGGCACAACGGAACGTTCGGTGAGCCGATGCGTATCGAGCACTGGACCAACGCCGTCGAACAGGGCCGCCACGCGGCGGCCACCCTGCTCGGCGATCCACGCCCCTTCACTTCCGTGCCGTACTTCTGGACGGACCAGTACGACGCGAAGCTGCGCTGCGTCGGCCGGCCGTCGTCCGGGGACGACGTGGAGATTCTGGCCGAGAGCGGACGCACGCTCGTCGCGGTGTTCGGCCGCGGGGGCGTGGTGAGCGGCGCCGTGTGCGTCAACGCCCCGCGCCGGCTCGCCGCTCTGCGCCAGGCAATCGCCGAGCGCGCACCCTTCCCCGACGTGGTCGCCGGGACCCTTGCCCCCTGACATCCAGTACCACCGCACGCCCGGTACTGCCGCTTCTCACCGAAGGACTCAGATGACGACCATCGACAACCACGACGCCCTGTCGATCATTGAGCTGTTCCCACAAGACGAGGACTGGTCGCTGCAGACGATGCGGCTGCTCGCCCAGGTCGCCGTGGGTGGCGCAGATCTGTTCGAGTGTGCCCGGACGGCTGCCCGCATCGGCCCGACGACCACCGACGGCGAGGTCTGGCAGCGCGAATGGAGCCGTACGGCCGAGGAGGTCGCCGCGGCGGGTGAGGCGGCGCTCGAGCGCGGCGACATCACCACCGCCCGCCGGGCCCTGCAGCGCTCGTGCAGCTACTGGCGGCATTCGGAGTTCTTCCTGCCGTCCTTCGACCCGCGCCGCGAGCAGGCGTACACGAACGGCACGACCAACTTCCAGAAGGCGGCCGAACTCACCGACGGGCTCATCGAACGCATCCGGGTCCCCTTCGAGGGTGTCACCATGGACGGCTACTTCGTGCGAGCCGACAACTCGGGTACGCCCCGGCCGACGGTGCTGTTCCTGGGCGGCGCCGACTCCTGGGCCGAGGAGCTCTATTTCCTCGGTGGAACCGAGTTTCCCGCCCGCGGGGTGAACGTCGTCATGGTCGACACCCCGGGACGCGGCAGCTCCCTGCGCTTCAAGCAGCTCTACAGCCGGCCGGACTACGAGGTCCCCGTCGCGGCCATTCTGGACTTCCTTCAGCAGCGCCCGGAGGTCGACGCCGACCGCATCGGACTCGCCGGCGTCAGCTTCGGTGGCTACTACGCTCCCCGGGCCGCGGCCTTCGAGCCGCGCGTGAAGGCGGTCGCCGCCTGGTGCGGCACCTGGAGCATCCTCACCGACTTCTACGAGTTCTACCCGCCCCTGCAGCAGCAGCTGCAGTGGCTGACCGGCTCCAAGGACGACGCCGAGGCGCGCCGCAAGCTCGCCGAGTTCACGCTCGACGGGGTCGCCGACAAGCTGAGCATCCCGGTCTACGTGATGCACGGCACCGACGACATCATCATGGACATCGCCGGGGCGCGCCGCTTCGTCAGCGCGCTGACCAGCGACGACGTGACCGTCGACATCTACGACGGGGCCGGCTCGCTGCACTGCAGCTATGACTACTTCTCGGTGGCGACCGCACGCCTGGCGGACTGGTTCGTCCACCGGCTCGGCTGAATTCCCCGGACCACAGGATGGTGGTGATCACATGTACGCCGTTCATCGACTGCTCTGGGACATCCGCCGGAACCCGGAGGTCAAAGGGCGCTTCCGGTCGGACCCCGACACCGTGCTCGACGACTACGCCATCGACGGCGAGTACCGCACGTGGATGAGGAACCTCGACTTCAAATCGATGTACGAGCACGGCGTCAACCCGTACCTGCTGTATTTCTGCGCGATCCAGTTGGAGGTGGACCGCGCGGCGTACTACGCGCAGATCCGAGGAGGGAAGCCCTGATGACCACGAACGGCCGGATCGTCGGTGCCTTCGCCGCTTCCCACTCACCCGGCATCACCGGGTGGCCGGAGCGGGCCCCGCAGCACGCCCGGGTGGCAGTGGAGAACGCGTTCGCCGACGTGCGCCGCCGCGTCGAGCAGCTCGAGCCGGACGCCGTGATCGCGGTGTCGGTCGAGCACTTCACCAACTTCCACCTCGGCAACCTGCCCGCGTTCGCCATCGCCACCGGCGACTCGTACCTCGGGCCCGCGACCCCGGAGATGGCGGCCTTCCTCGACGTCGAGCAGCATCACTACCCGGGCGCCGCCGCCCTGGGCCGCCACCTGTACGCCGCGGCACTCGGCGCGGAATTCGACCCGGCGCTGGTCGAGGGCGGGCTGGAGTTCGACGAGAACTTCTGCGTCCCGCTCAAGCACCTCGACCCCGAATCCCGGTACCCGCTGGTTCCGGTGATCGTGAACGGCGTCAACCCGCCGTGGCCGACGCCGAAGCGCTGCTACGACTTCGGAAGGATGATCCGCCGGGCGGTCGAGGACCAGTCCGGTGCGGAGCGGGTCGTCGTACTCGCCACCGGCGGACTGTCGCACTGGGTAGGTCTTCCCGGGGCCGGCGACATCAACGAGGAATTCGACCGTGACTTCATCGCCCGGCTGGAGTCGGGCGATCGGGAGCGATTGACGGCGTACACCCGCGAGGAGATCGACCGGGCCGGCAACGGCGCCCACGAGATCCGAACCTGGCTCGTCGCCGCGGGGGCGGCCGGAGTCGGTTTCGACGTCCTCGCCTACGAGCCGGTTTCCGCCTGGCTCACCGGAACCGGGGTCGCGGCCGCCCGGCTGTGACCGCTGCCCCCATCACAACGACAAATTGGAGTTCGAATGAGCAAGCTGCCCAAGGTCACCGGTCGCGACATGCGCGGCGTGATGGCCTACCCGCCGACCCCGGCGCTGCCCGGCGCGGACCGGGTGGACGCGGTCGACACAGTGGACCTGGCCGAGACCGAGCGGATGATCACGAACCTGATCGGCGACGGTGTCGACGCGATCGCGCTCAACGGCACGCTCGGCGAGATGGCCACCCTCACCCTCGAGGAGTGGAAGGCCTTCGCCGCCTGCGTCGCCGAGACGGCGCGCGGCATCGACCCCGACTTTCCCATCTTCATCGGCACCACCACCCTGAACACGCGCGACACCGTCTCCCGGATGCGGTACCTGGCCGACCTGGGCATCACCGGCACGCTGCTCGGCCGGCCGATGTGGGGCGAGATGGTCGCGCCGGTGATGGAGCGCTTCTACCGTGACGTCGCCACCGCCGTACCCGAGCTGGCGATCGTGGTCTACGACAACACCGCCGCCTTCCGCGGCATCATCCCGCGCCGGGTGTACCGGACGCTGGTCGAGCTTCCCCAGGTGGTGGCGGTCAAGTACGCCGGCGGTGCGTCGGTCGGTTTCCGTTACCACAACGACATGGCGCACACCGGGACCCGCTTTCCGCTGATGTCGATCGAGACCGACTGGTTCCCGGCGTGGCAGATGTACGGGGAGGAGCTCGTCGGCATGGCCTGGTCGTCGACCACCGCGATGGGCCCCGGACCGGTGCTGGAGCTGCGGGACGCCCTTCAGCAGGGGCGGATGGAGGACGCCCGCTGGCTGACCGAGCGGTTGCGCTGGGCGCACGAGCCGTTCCTGGTCGGGCAGGACTTCATGGAGTTCGCCAAGTACAACATCCCCCTGGAGAAGATCCGGGTGAACGGCGCCGGCTACATCAACGTCGGCAAGTGCCGTCCGCCGTACACCGAGGACCTGGTTCCGCGGGAACATGTCGCCACCACCGCCGAGCACGTGCAGCGCTACCAGCAGATCCGGGTCGAGATCGAGCAGCGTTTCGGCAAGCGCGCCGCGAAGCCGGCAGCGAACCAGGTGTGACGCGATGACCCCGCGCCCAGACTCCCAGTCCCTCGCCACGTGGGTCGAGCGAACCCGCGCCGGCATCGCCGACGGCCGCTTCCCGGCCCGGGCCTTCAACGATCAGGCTGTCTACGACCTGGAACAGCAGGAGCTCTTCGCCAAGGCGTGGTGCTTTCTCGCCCACGAGAGCGAGATCCCCGAGGCCGGGGACTATGTGACCAGGTCCATCGGCAACAACAACCTCATCGTCGCCCGGGACGAGAACGGCGTGATCCACGCCAGCCTGAACATGTGCCGGCACCGCGGCAACGTTATGTGCAAGGCGGAGATGGGCAACGCCTCCCATTTCCGCTGTTCCTACCACGGCTGGACCTACAAGAACTCCGGCGAGCTGGTGGGCGTGCCGTACCTGAAAGAGGGTTACGAGGGGCGGCTCAGGCGTACGGACTGGGGTCTGGTCCGGGTCCGGGTGGACTCCTACGAGGGTCTGGTGTTCGGGTGCCTGGACCCGGAGGCGCCCTCGCTCGAGGAGTACCTCGGTGGCTTCCAGTTCTACCTGGACCTTTACCTGAAGCACGGGCTCGGCGGCGTCGAGGTCCACGGACCACCGGACCACTGGCTCGCGGACACCGACTGGAAAATCTGCGCCGAGAACTTCGCCGGCGACGGCTACCACACGCCGGTCGCCCACCAGTGGGGCTTCCACCTCGGCTACTTCCCGTCCTCGGGCTCGACCCACAGTCAGGGCTGGGCGGTCAACATCCCCGGGAAGGGCCACGGAATCGGGCTCGGCCACAGCCCCAACTTCCCGCCGTTCGCCGGTTTCCCCGACGAACTGGTGGCGGAGATGAAGGAGGCCCTCAGCGTGGAGCAGGCCGAGGTCTTCGCCCGTACGCGGACAGCGGTCGGAACCGTCTTCCCGAACCTCTCCTTCCTCATGCAGCCGTTCAGCGTGACGCCTGGGGAAACCGGAGTCCGCTTCGTCACGATGCGGCTCTACCACCCGGTGGGCCCGGGCCGGATGGAGATGTACTCCTGGTGCCTGGTTCCCCGCAACGCCTCCGCGGAGTACAAGACCGAGGCGTACCGCGCCTACACGCTGGCGTTCGGGCAGGCCGGCACGTTCGAGCAGGACGACTTCGAGAACTGGACCAAGGTCACCCAGAGCGCGGGGATGACGATGGTCCGCGACGTCGACTTCCCGTACGCCATGGGCATGCAAAGCCATCCGGACCCGGAGTTCCCGGGCCCCGGCAACGCCGTCGTCCCGTACGTCAACGACACCAACTTCCGGAACCTGTGGAGCCGGTGGGGCGACTACCTGGCCGGGGAGGCCTGATGGGCACGAGCCGCGTCGACCGGGACACCGTCGGCGAGATCGTGGAGTTCATGTACCGGGAGACCATGGCGCTCGACGAACGCCGCTTCCGGGACTGGCTGGCCATGCTGGCCGACGACATCCGGTACGAGGCGCCGGTGCGGGTGAACCGGGAGGGCCTCGCCGCCTGGGAGCTCTCGCCGACGTCACGGATCTTCGACGACGACCGGCAGACCCTGGAGATCCGGGTGCAACGGCTGGAGACCGATTTCGCCTGGGCCGAGCAGCCGCCCTCCCGGACCCGGCACTTCGTGACCAACGTGCTGGTCGACGAGGGCGAGAACCCGGACGAGTACCGGGTCTCGTCGAACTGCTTCATCTACCGCAGCCGTGGTACGAACCCGGACCCGAGCTGCTACTCGCTCGCCCGCAAGGACATCGTCCGCCTCACCTCGGCCGGATGGCGGCTCGCCCGCCGGTGGGTGGCCTTCGATCAGGCGCTCATCAACGCCCACAACCTGTCCATCCTGGTTTAGCGAGGTATGACGTGGACGAGATCACCCAGCAGCCCGGCATCGACCGTCCGCCGCTCGGCGACGTCGCCGACTACCCGCGGGACTCGAACGACGGCCCCATCGTGATCGCCAACGAGTTCGCTGACGTGGTGGTCCGGAAGGTCGAGACCCGCAACGGCATGCGACTGGACATCTGGTCGCCGCGCCGGGGCACCCGGATCCGGCTCGACGCGGTCGCCCTCGACTGCCTCAGTTTCCAGGAGCCGGAGCTGATCTCGGAGCTGTTGTCGAGGCGGCCCGCACCATGAGCCCGCGCCTGAGCGGCCTCAGCATGCTGGTGATCGGAGCGGGCTCCGGCATCGGCCGGGCGACCGCGCTGGCCTACCTGGGGGAGGGCGCGACCGTCACCGCGATCGAGCGCGACCCGGAACATGCCGCCGGGCTACGCCAGGCCGGCGCGGACCGGCCGTTGCACGTCGTGGAGGGGGACGCGACCGCGCCGGAGATCGTCGCGACCGCGGTCGAGGCCGCGGTCGCGGCCGGCGGCCGTCTGGACCAGCTCACCTGTTGTGTCGGTGTCTTCGACCATTACGTGTCCGTTCGCGAGCTTGGAATGCCGCAGTTGATCGCGGCCGCCGAGGAGATCTGGCGGGTGAACGTCCTCAGCGCCCTGGTCGCGGTCGGCACGGCATGGCCGCGGCTGCGGGACAGCCGGGGATCGGTGACGCTCACGCTGTCGGAGTCGGCCTTTCACCCGGTCGGCGGGGGAGTGCTCTACGGGAGTTCGAAGTGGGCGCTGCGCGGCGTCGTGCAACACCTGTCCGCCGACCTCGCCCCGCAGGTGCGGGTCAACGGGGTGGCCCCGGGCGGCACCGCGGGCACCCGCTTCTCCGGGCTGAGGGCGCTCGGCCAGCAGGAGCGCACCGTCGACTCCCGGGCCGGCCGGGAGGAGCGCATCGCGGCCGGCACCAGCCTCAAGATCACTCCGACTCCGGAGGACCACGCCGGGGCCTTCGTCTATCTGGCCGACCCGCGGGCGGCCCGGGCCGTCACGGGCGTCGTCATCAACAGCGACGGCGGCCGCGACCCGTCCTGACCCGTCCCGACCAGACCACCAGGAGCGAATCATGGCACGCCTCCGCAGCGTCAATCCGGCCACGGGCACCGAGCTCGCCACATTCGAGGACGACAGCGACGACACCGTCGACCGCAAACTCGCCATCGCCCGCGGGGCGGTCACCGGCCTGGCGTACGCCGGGCTGCCTCGGCGCGCCCAATGGATGCGTGCCGCGGCCGACCTCCTCGAATCGGAGCTCGACGAGGTCGCCCGGAACATCACCCGCGAAATGGGCAAGCCGGTCGCTCAGTCCCGGGCCGAGGTGGCGAAGTCCGCCCACACCATGCGTTACTACGCCGACCACGCCCAGACCTTCCTGACCGGTCGCTCCCTCGACGACCCGTCGGTGGTGGGAGCCTCGGCCGCCGGCACACGATTCGAGCCGCTCGGCGTCGTACTCGCCGTGATGCCCTGGAACTACCCGATCTGGCAGGTCGTCCGGTTCGCGGCGCCCGCTCTCATGGCCGGCAACGCCGCCGTGCTCAAGCACGCGTCCAACGTGCCGCAGACGGCCGTCTACCTCGGTGATCTCTTCACCCGGGCCGGCTTCCCCGAGGGAGCGTTCGGGACGCTCCTGATCGGCTCGTCCCGGGTCGCCCGGGTCATCCGGGATCCCCGGGTCGCGGCGGTCACGCTGACCGGTTCGGAGAGTGCCGGACGGGCCGTCGCGGCCACCGCGGGCGACGTACTGAAGAAGGTCGTGCTCGAGCTCGGCGGCTCGGACGCCTTCATCGTGATGCCCTCCGCGGACATCGATGCCGCCGCCGCGAGCGCGGTCAAGGCCCGCACACTCAACAACGGTCAGGCGTGCATCAACGCCAAGCGGTTCATCGTGCACGACGACGTCTACGACGAGTTCGCCGGAAAGTTCGCCGCCGGGTTGAAGTCCCTGACCGTCGGCGATCCCGCGGACCCCACGACCGACATCGGCCCACTGGCGACCGAGTCCGGCCGCTCCGACCTCGAGGAGCTCGTGGCGGACGCCCGCGCCAAGGGAGCCCAGATCGTCGTCGGCGGCCGGCGACCGGGGCAAGCGCACGGCTGGTTCTACGCGCCCACCCTGATCGCGGGGATCACCGAGGACATGCGGCTGTTCGCCGAGGAGGCGTTCGGTCCGGTGGCCTCGCTGTACCGCGTGGCCTCGCTCACCGACGCGCTCGCCCTGGCGAACGGCATCGATTTCGGGCTGGGCGCGGCCTTCTGGAGTGCCGATCAGGACGAGATCGACGTCGCTGTCCGCCTCCTGCAATCAGGTGCCGTTTTCGTCAACGGCCTGGCGACCTCCTACGCGGAGCTTCCTTTCGGCGGTGTCAAGCGGTCCGGCTACGGCCGCGAGTTGTCGGTGGAAGGCATCCGCGAGTTCTGCAATCTCAAAACGGTCTGGGTGGCCTGAACGATTTCGGTTCAAACGACCAGGCGACTTCAACGATTTATTGACCCACGGTCCGAGACGGTCACAGTTGCGCCCGGATGCCGTAGGGGAGTCCCGAGAGTACCCGTTCGTGGACTGGCCCGCGAACTAGTCGGAGTCGATGTTATTCATCATTAATCCAACGCTGGAGGCTGAACAGCAGTGATCGAAAAAAGTGATTACGAGGTGGACGGGATCCATGTGCAACGGACCGACCCGGAGCACCGCACGCACGCGGCACCACTGCTGCTGGTGCACGGCGGTTGCCACGGCGCCTGGTGCTGGGACCACTACGGTGCCTACTTCGCCGGCCACGGATGGCAGACTCACGCACTGAGCTGGCGTGGCCACGGGCGATCGGCGCCGCTGCCGGAGCAGGACGCGGTGCGCCGGCCCCTGGAGGACGTCGCCGCCGACATCGAGACCGTCGCGGCCAAGCTGGACACCCCGCCGGTCATCATCGCCCACAGCATGGGCTCGCTGGCCGCCCTGAAGTACGTGGAACGCCATCCCCACTCCGGCCTGGTGCTGCTGACGCCGGCCGCGCCCGGTGAGGTTTCACCCCCGCCGATCGACGTCCCGTTCGATCTGGCGTCGATGTGGGGGCCGCCGCCGTTCGAGATCTCCCGCCAACTGTTCTTCGGCGGAAACGACGACGACGAGGCGCGGGCCTATTACGAGATGCTGGTCGCCGAATCGCCGAGGGCGGTCGAGCAAGCGGTCGGCGACAATCGCGTCAGCATCGATCCGGTGAAGATATCCGGGCCGATTCTCATGGTGTCCGGCGAGCTCGACCAGTTGACGCCGGCCCCCGATGTCCGTCGGATGGCGGATTTCCTGGGCGCCGATTATCACTACGGACACGGCTTCAGTCACGGCGTGACGCTCGACCCGAATTGGGAGCGGCTGGCGCATGTCGTGCAGACCTGGCTGGTCTCCCACGCGATTCCGGTGCCCGGGGAAGTTTCCCGAGCGGCGGCCTGACCCGTGCGGCCGGGGGGGGGGCGCCCCCGCGCGGGGGCGAACCCCCCGGGCGCGCCGCGGGGGGTGCCACCCGGGGTGAGCCGGGGCCGCGCCCGGGGGGGACACACCCAACAA
>NZ_JBFBAD010000144.1:0-24443 GCF_040682075.1 Actinoplanes sp. NPDC051411
GGCCGACCGGGGGAGAGTGGCGGCGAGCCGGCCGGCGTCGGCGGAAACTAGTTGGCCTTCTCGGCCAGGTCGAGGAACTGCTTCTTGGAGGCCAGCGCCTGCTCGGCCTCCTTGACCCGGCGGGCGTCGCCCGCCGCCTGAGCCCGGGCGAGACGCTGCTCGGCCTCGGCGACCTGCTCGCGCATCTGCTGGAGCAGCGGGTTGTCCTGCGGGGTGGTCTTGCGCCAGGCCGAGTCCATCGCGACGCGGATGCGGTCTTCGGCGGCCCGCCAGCGACGGTCGAGGCCGGCCGCGGCCTCGCGCGGCACCCGGCCGGCGTCGTGCCAGGCGGCCTGCGCGTCACGCAGCTTGTTTTGCGCCCCGCGCGGGTCGGCGTCGATGTCGAGCGCCTCGACCTCGGCCAGAATCGCCTGCTTGCGCTCGAGGTTGCCCTTGTATTCGGCGTCGCGGGCCGAGAAGACCTCGCTCCGGCGGGTGAAGAACGCGTCCTGGGCCGCCCGGAACCGCTCCCAGAGCTTCTGCTCGGCCTCCTTGGCCGCGCGGGGAGCCGCCTTCCACTCGGTCATCAGCTCCTTGAGCCGGTTGGCCGTAGTCGACCACTCGGTCGACTCGGAAAGGCTCTCCGCCTCGGTGACCAGCTCTTCCTTCGCCGTCTGGGCCTGCTTGCGCTGGCCGTCGAGGGTCGCGAAGTGAGCGCCACGGCGTCGGGTGAAGCCGTCGCGGGCGGCCGCGAAGCGCTTCCACAGCTCGCCGTCGGTCTTCTTGTCGACGCCGCGGACCGTCTTCCACTCCTCGAGGATCTCCTTGAGGCGGTCGCCGGCCGTCTTCCAGCCGGTGGACTCGGCGGCGATCGTCTCCGCCTCCTCGACCAGGGCGGTCTTGCGGGCCAGCGCCTCGCCCCGGGCGACCTCGCGGGCCGCGCGGGCCTCGCCGGCCTTCTCCTCGGCCAGGGTGTTCAGCCGGTCGAGCCGGGTCGCGAGCCCGTCGATGTCGCCCACCACGTGCGCCTCGTCGAGCGTGGCGCGCAGGCGCTTCAGGCTGCTCAGCGAGTGCGCCGCGTCGGCGGCGCCGGACTTCAGGCGGGCTTCCACGAGGTCGACCTCGGTGATCAGGTCGGCGAACCGCCGGGCGAAGTGGGCCAGGCCCTCTTCCGGGGTGCCCGCCTGCCAGGACCCGACCACGCGGTCGCCCTCGGCGGTCTTCACGTACACGGTGCCGTCGGCATCCACGCGCCCGAAGGCCGTCCAGTCGTTCATGACCTCATCCTCGTTCTCCCGGCGTCGCCGGTCGGGACCGGTGACCACCGCCACAGCGCAGTCGAACGCCAATCTTCTCATCGGCATTCTTTCTCGCGCATTGTCACAGGTCCAACCGGGTTTGGGGGAAGCGCCCAGGGATGACCGTGACCCAACGGTGTCCTACCGTGGCTCAGTGCCTCACCCAACAGCTCCGCGCGTGATCACCGTCGTCGGGCCGACCGCGGCCGGCAAGTCGGCGCTGAGCATCGCGCTGGCCCATGAGCTGGGCGCCGAGGTGGTCAACGCCGACTCGATGCAGCTCTACCGGGGCATGGACATCGGCACGGCGAAGCTGACCGCCGCCGAGCGCGAGGGCGTGCCGCATCACATGCTGGACATCTGGCCGGTGACGATGCCCGCCGCGGTTGCCGAATATCAGACACTCGCCCGCGAGGCGATCGACCGGATTCTGGAGCGCGGCCGGGTGCCGCTGCTGGTCGGTGGGTCGGGGCTCTATGTCCGGGCCGTTCTCGAGGAGTTCGAGTTCCCGGGCACCGATCCGGTCGTGCGGGCGCGGCTCGAGGCCGAGCTGGCGGTCGAAGGCCCGGCGCCGCTCCACGAGCGCCTGCGCGGGTGGGATCCGCTCGCGGCGGAGAAGATCCTGCCCTCCAACGGGCGGCGGATCGTGCGCGCGCTCGAGGTCATCGAGCTGACCGGCCGCCCGTTCACGGCCTCGCTGCCCGCGCCCACCCCGCACTACGCGTCGGTGCAGATCGGCGTCGACCGCGATCCCGGTGAGCTCGACTCGCGGATCGCCCGACGAGTCGACCTGATGTGGGCGGCGGGGCTGGTCGACGAGGTGCGCGGGCTCGACGGGCTCCGCGACGGGCTGACCGCCGGGCGAGCGCTCGGCTACCAGCAGGCGCTGGCCCAGATCGACGGCCTGCTCAGCGAGGACGAGGCGAAGGAGGAGACGATCCGGGGCACCCGGCGGTTCGTGCGGCGGCAGCGGTCCTGGTTCCGCCGCGACCCGGCGATCGTCTGGCTCGACGGCGCCTCGGCGACGCTCGTGGCAGACGCTCTGGCCGCTGCGAGATGATGTAGGCGTGTTCACTGAGCCAACCCGCGGCGGAAAACCCCAGATGAAGTTCACGAAGGGCCACGGCACCGGCAACGACTTCGTGATCCTGCCCGACCCGGACGGCGTTCTGGATTTGACGTCCGCGCTGGTCGCCAGGCTGTGCGACCGGCGGTTCGGGATCGGCGCCGACGGCGTCCTGCGGGTGGTGCGCAGCGCCAAGCACGCCGACTCGGCCGGTTACGCGTCCGAGGCCGAGTGGTTCATGGACTACTGGAACAGCGACGGCTCGCCGGCCGAGATGTGCGGCAACGGCGTCCGGGTCTTCACCCGTTACCTGATCTCCGAGGGCCTCGCGACGCCCGGCCCTTCGGGCCTGCCGATCGCTACCCGAGCCGGGATTGTGGTCGCGCTGGTCGAGGGACCTACGGTCCGCGTCCACATGCGCTCCCCTTCGGTGTACGCGGCGAGCACCGCGACCGTGGGGCCCCTGACGTTCCCGGGTGTCGCCGTCGACTGCGGCAACCCGCACCTGGTCTGCGGCCTGCACGACGGCGTCTCGCTCTCGTCGCTCGACCTGTCGGCGGCGCCCGGCTTCGACCCGCGCCTGTTCGCCACCGGGGTCAATATCGAGTTCGTCCGCGCTTCCTCTCCGCTCGACGACGCCGACCTGCACGTGTCGATGCGGGTCTACGAGCGCGGCTCGGGCGAGACGCTCTCGTGCGGCACCGGTTGCCTCGCCGTCGGCGCGGTCGCGCTGCGCGACGCCGGCCGGTCGAGCGGCACGGTCGCGGTCGACGTCCCGGGTGGCCGGGTCACGGTGACCCACGACGAGCAGGACCGGTGGTGGCTGGCCGGCCCGGCGGTGCTGGTCGCCACCGGTGAGGTCGACCCGGAGCAGCTGGGCTGATGCGGCATCGGGTGGCGCACCGCGGCTACTCGGGCGTGGCGCCGGAAAACACTCTGCCCGCGTTCGCGGCCGCGCTGCGTGGCGGCGCGACGATCGTCGAGTTCGACGTGCGGACGACCGCCGACGGCGTGCCGGTGGTGATCCACGACCGCACGCTGGAGCGTACGACCACCGGCACCGGGCCGGTCTGGGAGGCCGAGTTCGACGGCGTGCGCCGGTTGGACGCCGGTGCGTGGTTCTCGCCCGCCTACGCCGGGGTCCGGGTGCCGACGCTGGCCGAGACGATCGACCTGATCGCCGCGGCCGACGTCGAACTGCTGCTGGAGATCAAGCCGCCGGCCACCCCGGAGCAGGTCAAGGTCATCCTGGAGCAGGTCGCGTCGCGGGGGCTGCTCGACCGGACGATCGTGCAGAGCTTCGACCCCGCGGTCGTCGCCATGGTGCCGTCGGAGTGGCGGCGCGGCCTTCTCCGGCTGCGTCTGGACCCGGACACGCTCTCTCTGGCCATCTCGCTGGGGGTGGCCTACTGCAATCCGTCTATCGCCGACTTCTTTCGCGAAACGGACATCATTTCGTCACTGGTCGCCGCCGGGATCGAGATCATGCCCTGGACGGCCAACGACCCGGCGCAGTGGCCGGCCCTGGCCGCCGCGGGGGCGGCCGGGCTGATCACCGACCGGGTCGCCGAACTGACCGGTTGGTCTTTTCCGGGCTAGCTTCCGGGCTTTCCGGGCTAGCTTCCGGGCTTTCCGGGCTTTCCGGGCTTTCCGGGCTTTCCGGGGCTAGAACGTCTCCTCGGGCGCTTCCTCGAGCTCGACCTCGGGTGTGGCGGCCGCGTTGTGCGGGACCGCGCCGCCCCGGACGACGGCCCGGATCGCGGCCGCGACCGCCGGGGTGACCCGCGGGTCGAAGACGCTCGGGACGATGACGGTCGGATTGAGCTTCTCCTCACCGACCACGTCGGCGATCGCCCGTGCCGCCGCCAGCGCCATCTCCTCGGTGAACTCCTCGGCGCTCACGTCGAGCATGCCGCGGAAGACACCCGGGAAGGCGAGCACGTTGTTGATCTGGTTGGGCTGGTCGGAACGGCCGGTGGCGACCACCGCGGC
Source organism: Actinoplanes sp. NPDC051411 (assembly GCF_040682075.1). NCBI lineage: Bacteria > Bacillati > Actinomycetota > Actinomycetes > Micromonosporales > Micromonosporaceae > Actinoplanes > Actinoplanes sp. NPDC051411. The sequence continues at coordinate 4,336 of NZ_JBFBAD010000144.1, forward strand.
GTGCTTGCGGGCCTCCCGCGGGTCGACCTCGGGGTCGGGGTTGGCCAGCGCGAAGACGATCGACCGGTCGGCCATCTTGGCGATGTCGTCGCCCGAGAGCAGGTTGGGGGCGCTCACCCCGATGAACACGTCGGCGCCGACGATCGCGCCCGGAAGGTCACCTTGGTAGTTGTCCTTGTTCGTGTTGTCGGCCAGCCACTGCCAGGTCTCGTTGACATCGGACACGCCGCGGTGCAGGGCGCCCTTCCGGTCGTACGCGATGATGTCGCCCACGCCCTGGCGCAGCAGCAGCTTCATGATCGCGGTGCCGGCCGCGCCGGCGCCCGACACGACGACCTTGACCTGGGCCATGTCCTTGCCGACCACCCGCAGCGCGTTGGTCAGCGCGGCCAGCACGCAGATCGCGGTGCCGTGCTGGTCGTCGTGGAAGACCGGGATGTCGAGCAGTTCACGCAGCCGGGCCTCGATCTCGAAGCAGCGCGGCGCCGCGATGTCCTCGAGGTTGATGCCGCCGTACGCCGGGGCGATCGCCCGGACGATGTTGACGATCTCGTCGGTGTCCTGGGTGTCGAGCACCACCGGCCACGCGTCGACGCCCCCGAACCGCTTGAACAGGGCGGCCTTGCCCTCCATCACCGGCATCGCGGCGGCCGGCCCGATGTTGCCGAGGCCGAGCACGGCGGAGCCGTCGCTCACCACGGCGACCGTGTTGCGCTTGATGGTCAGCCGGCGCGCGTCGGCCGGATTTTCCGCGATCGCCATGCAGACCCGGGCCACGCCCGGCGTGTACGCCCGGGACAACTCGTCACGGTTGCGCAGCGCGACCTTGGACGAGACCTCGATCTTGCCGCCCAGGTGCAGCAGGAAGGTCCGGTCGGAGACCTTCCGGACGTCGACCCCGTCGAGCTCCTCCAGTGTCTTGACGACCTGGTCGGCGTGGCTGGCGTCGGCCGTGTCGCAGGTGAGGTCGACGAGCACCCGGGTGGTGTCCGAGTCGACGACGTCGAGCGCGGTGACGATGGCGCCGGCCTCGCCGACGCAGGTGGTGAGCCGGCCGATGGACGAGGCGTCCGCGGTAACGGCAATACGGATCGTGATCGAAAATCCTGCGCTCGGCAGGCGGGTCGTCACCACGGTGTTCCCTCCGACGTTGGCGGGTGCGTCACCGCATTCTCGCTCTTCCGGAATATGACTTTCCAATCCGGTGGTTGAAATAGGTTCAGACACTCCTACGAAACGCTCGGCCCGTTATGTAGGTGCGCCCGCTCGCGCGGCGTGCCACGATCGGGCTGAGGAGGTCACCTTTTGACTACTGAACTGTTCGATCCCAGCGTCGGCGAGCTTGACCTGGAAGAGCGCCACTCGCTGCGCCGGGTAGCCGGGCTCTCCACCGAACTCACCGACATCACCGAGGTGGAATACCGCCAGCTGCGCCTGGAGCGCGTCGTGCTGGTCGGCGTCTGGACCGAGGGCAGTCAGGACGACGCGGACAATTCGCTGACCGAGCTGGCCGATCTCGCCAAGACCGCGGGCTCGGAGGTGCTCGAGGGCCTCATCCAGCGACGCGGACGGCCTGACGCGGCCACGTTCATCGGCCGGGGCAAGGTCGACGAACTGCGCGACGTGGTTCTCGCGTCCGGGGCCGACACCATCATCTGCGACGGCGAACTCTCGCCGTCCCAGCTCCGCAACCTCGAGCAGCAGACCAAGGTCAAGGTCGTCGACCGGACCGCGCTGATCCTCGACATCTTCGCCCAGCACGCGAAGAGCAAAGAGGGTAAGGCGCAGGTCGAGCTGGCCCAGCTGCAATACCTTCTGCCGCGTCTGCGCGGCTGGGGTGAGACGCTCTCCCGCCAGAGCGGTGGTTCCGGCCGCGGTGGCGGCGCGGGCGGCGGCGTGGGCTTGCGCGGCCCCGGTGAGACCAAGCTCGAGACCGATCGCCGGCGCATCAACCAGCGCATCTCCCGGCTGCGCCGGGAGATCAAGGGCATGCGGACCGTACGCAGCACCAAGCGCTCGCGCCGCGCGAGCAGCGGGGTGCCCGCGGTGGCGATCGCCGGCTACACCAACGCCGGCAAGTCGAGCCTGCTCAACCGCCTGACCCAGGCCGGGGTGCTGGTCGAGGACGCGCTGTTCGCCACCCTCGACCCGACCACCCGGCGGGCCGCGGCGGAAGACGGCCGGGTCTACACGCTCTCCGACACCGTCGGATTCGTGCGGCACCTTCCCCACCACATCGTCGAGGCGTTCCGCTCGACGCTGGAAGAGGTCGCCTTCGCCGATCTGGTCGTGCACGTCGTCGACGGCGCCCACCCCGACCCCGAGGGTCAGGTCAGCGCGGTCCGCGAGGTGCTGGGCGAGGTCGGTGCCGACCGCATCACCGAGCTGCTGGTGATCAACAAGGTCGACACGGCGAGCGAGGAGACGATCCTGCGGCTCAAGCGGGCCTGGCCGGACGCCGTCTTCGTGTCGGCCCGTTCCGGGGTCGGCATCGAGGAGCTGCAGGCCGCGATCGCCGACCGGCTGCCGCGCCCGGCGGTCGACCTGCGGGTGCTGCTGCCCTATGACCGGGGCGACCTGGTGGCCCGCATCCACCGCACCGGCCAGGTGGTGCAGACCCGGCACGTGGACGAGGGCATGGAGATGACGGTCCGGGTCGGCGAGCAGCTGGCGGCCGAGCTGACGTCGTTCGTCACGGCGTAGCCGCCAAACTCTCAGCGAACTGTGATCTGGCCAAGGTGGGCGGCGTGTCGCTGGCGCGCCGTTGCCGGAACGCAGTCGGTCAAACACCGACCGTATTCCGGCAAAGCGGGCGGGCCGGGCGGGCTGACCTGCGTTGATCCACGCGTAACACCGGCACGGGACGCCGCATGCGACACTGATCGGATGCGGCGTCTCGTCTTCTCGGTCATCGCAGTCTCCGGGCTGCTCGTGGCCGGTTCGTCCCCGGCACTCGCCGATGATCCCGCCCCCACGGTCAGCGCGAAGGCGACGCCCGGCAAGAAGATCTGCAAAGTCACCGACACGACTCTCGATGAGTTGTCCGGCATCGTGGCGACCAGCACCGGCTTCATCGCCATCGACGACAGCAGCACTCAGGACAGCCACCGGAAGGTCTTCTTCCTCAACAACAAGTGCAAGGTCACCAGCTCGCAGAGCTACAGCGGCACCCCGATCGACACCGAAGACCTGATCCTGTCGCCGGATGGAAAGACCCTCTGGATCGCCGACACCGGAGACGACGGTGTCCGCGCCGCCGACCCGAAGCCCCGCGACCACATCGCGCTCTGGTCGATGAAGGCCGACGGGTCGACCAAGCCGAAGATCTACCGCATCGCGTACCCCGAGGGTGACTACCACGACGCCGAGGCGCTGCTGCTGCAGAACGGCACGACCCCGCTGCTGGTCACCAAGGAACTGGGCAAGCCGGCCTCGATCTACGAGCCGAGCGCGCCGCTGAAGGCCAACAACGAGACGCCCACGCCGCTCAAGAAGGTCGGCGAGCTGGCCCTCTCCGGCACGACCACGCCGTCCAACACGGTCGCCCAGATCGGCAACAAGACCATCGACGGCGGGGCGATCGCGCCCGGCGGGGCCAAGGTCGCGCTGCGCACCTACACCGACGCGCTGGAGTGGGACGTCACCAACGGCGACGTGCTCGGCGCGCTGAAGGGCAAGCCGCGCACGACCGGGCTGCCCAACGAGCCGTTCGGCGAGGCGATCACCTACAGCCCCGACGGCAAATACTTCTACACGGTGTCCGACATGAACGGCGACCACGACACCGCCAACTACATCATGCAATACACGCCGGCCACGACGGTCGCCGTGGCGGCGAAGTCGGCCGACAGCGGCCCGACCACCCACTGGTATTCCAACCTGACACTCAACCAGATCACGCTGATGGTGGGCGGGGTCGGCCTGGTCGGCCTGATCCTGGTCGGCGTCGGCGTGATGGGCATCGTGCGCAGCCGCAAGCGGGCGGCCCTCGCCCCGGCGGCCTACGGCGACGGCAACTCGTCCTCCGGCGACCCCGAGAACGAGTTGATCGGCGTCGGCGGCGCACCCCAGCGCGCGGGCGTCTACGGTGGCGCCCGCTCCGGCGGCATGCCCCCGGCCGGCGGAGGCAGCGGGGCCAACAGCGGCGCGGTCTACGGCGCCGGCGGCGGTGGTGCCGGCGGCGGCGGTGGTGCCGGCGGCGGCGCCCAGCGTGGCCCGGTCTACGGCAGCGGCGGCGGCGCTCCGCAATACGCCCGCCCGGCCGGCGGCCAGCAGCCTCCGGCCCGAGGCGGTCAGCAGCCCCCGGCCCGAGGCGGTCAGCCGGCTCCCGCTCGCGGGGGTCAGCAGCCCCCGGCGCGGGGCGGTCAGCCGGCTCCCGCTCGCGGGGGTCAGCAGCCTCCGGCGCGGGGCGGCCAGCCTCCGGCCCGCGGCGGTCAGCCTCCGGCCCGCGATGGCCAGCCCCCGGCCCGCGATGGTCAGCCCCCGGCCCGCGATGGTCAGCCCCCGGCCCGCGATGGCCAGCCCCCGGCCCGCGGTGGTCAGCAGCCCCCGCGCGGCCCGCAGCCGGCGCCCGGCCGCGGCGGCGCCTATGGCGGTGGCGGTGGTCCACAGGGCGGCGGTCAGGGCCGGGGTCCGGCTCCGCAGGGCCAGCGCCCGTCCGGTGGCGGCGGTCAGGGACGTGGACCGGCCCCACAGGGCCAGCGTCCGCAGGGTGGTGGCGGCGGTCAGGGCATGCCGCCCGGCGGCGCGCGGCCGCAGCGGCCGCAGGGTCCCGGGCCGGGCCAGCGTCCCCAGGGCGGCGGCAACTACGGTCAGGGCCAGCGCCCGCGCGACGGCCGGGCCGAGTTCGGCGGACGCCCCGAGGGCCGCTTCGACAACCTCGGCTACCGCCGCTAGACCCCAGGCGCCAGAAAGGCCGGTCCGAATCGGACCGGCCTTTGCTGTGCTCAGACCCGGCTTGCGCCGGCCGGTGCGGCCTGCTTCGGGTGGGCGCGGCCTGCGCCGGTCGGGCGCGGCCTCCTTTGCGCAAGCCCGGCCTGCTTTGGTCAGGCCGGGCTCGCTTTGCTCAGACCCGGCGGAGGACGGCCACGACGCGGCCCATGATGGTGGCGTCGTCGCCCGGGATCGGGTCGAAGGCCGGGTTGGCCGGCATCAGCCAGACGTGGCCCTCGCGCTGGCGGTAGCTCTTCACCGTGGCCTCGCCGTCGATCATCGCGGCCACGATGTCGCCCGCGTTGGCTGTCGGCTGCTGGCGGACCACGACCCAGTCGCCGTTGCAGATCGCGGCGTCGATCATCGAGTCACCCTTGACCTCGAGCATGAAGACGTCGCCCTCGCCGACCAGCTCGCGCGGCAGCGGGAAGAACTCCTCGACCGCCTGCTCGGCCAGGATCGGGCCGCCGGCCGCGATGCGGCCGAGGAGTGGCACGTACGCCGGTTGCGGGCGCGCCGACCGCAACGTCTCGTCGTCGACCAGTTCGGCCGGCGAGCGTACGTCGACCGCCCGTGGCCGGTTGGGGTCGCGGCGCAGGAAGCCCTTGGTTTCGAGCGCCTTGAGTTGGTAGGCCACGCTGGACGGCGAGACCAGCCCGACCGCCTCGCCGATCTCCCGCACGCTCGGCGGGTAGCCGTAGCGCTCCACCCAGCCGCGGATGAACTCCAGGATGCGCCGTTGCCGGGCGGTCAGGTCGGCGGTGACCAGGTCGGGGAATTGGCTGACCACGGGCGTGACCGCTCGCAACTGGGGCGCGTCGGTCGCGCGGGACCGGCTCGGCGTGCGGCGGCGCAACGCGGCGGACGCGTTCGCTGACTCGGGCTGCTTGACATTGGATTGTTGCCGGCTCGTCCGGTCGTCGGTCGACACGTACGCCCTCCCTGTCGGCCAGTGCCTGTTACGGCACGTGGTGCGTCGCGGAAGCCGGGAAACGCCGTGGGGATGGCGTTTGTCCGGCTGACCCCTCTTGACGGGAAACCGTAATCGGCGGGTGCGACTTATTCAAACATCTGTACGACATCGGCCCCGGCGTGTCGCCCGGAAGTGCTCGACTTCCGTACGCCTGTTCTGATAGACCGTCGTACGGGCGTTCGATCGAACGCCCGTGCTAATAACGATCTTGGAACGCTGATCTTCGATCAAGCGAGGGGGAATCGCCATGGTGAGCCACGATCTCCGGGGGATGGAGCCGCCGTTGCGGCTGACCCGGCGCGGCCGCGCCGTCGTGCTCGTCGTTCTCTTGGCGGCCGCCACGCTGGCCAGCGCCGTGCTCTTCACCACCGCGTCGCGGGCCGACGAGTCGTCGACCGCGCCGGCCCCGACGGTCGTCGTGCAGCCCGGCGACACGCTGTGGCGGATCGCCGCCCGCAACATGCCCCGCCGCGACAACCAGGACGCGGTGGCCGAGTTGCGCGATCTGAACAAGCTGCCGAGTTATGACATTCAGCCCGGTGACGTTCTGGTGTTACCTCGCGGCCACTGATCGCGTCCGGCAAATCCCGGTAAATCGCCCCTGCGTGCTGCGCCGCGTGATCACCGGTACACCGCACGTGTTGAGTCGCAGAATACGGCGCGTCGGCACACCGCTGAGCTTGCGCCCGCGTCCGCTGCGGCATAGCGTCTACCCCAACATCTAGTAGTTACAAGGGTGTAAGTCATCCACTGGTTGGGGTTTGACCTCTCCGGTTATCCACAGGCCGTCCACAGCGGCGCGATAGATTCGATCATCGCGACGCTGCATTTCGGCGTGTCCGGAGACTGGTGAAGCGGCCCTCGTAGGGAGATCTCGGTGCGTTGTCCGTATTGCCGCCACGCCGACTCGCGCGTGGTCGACTCGCGCGAGGCCGACGACGGTCAACTGATCCGTCGGCGTCGCTCGTGTCCCGAGTGCGGCAAGCGGTTCACCACGGTCGAGGAGGCGGTCCTCGCGGTGGTCAAGCGCAGCGGGGTCACCGAGCCCTTCAGCCGCACCAAGATCATGAGCGGCGTCCGCAAGGCCTGCCAGGGCCGGCCGGTCGACGAGGACGCGATCGCGGTGCTGGCGCAGAAGGTCGAGGAGACCATCCGGGCCAAGGGGGCCGCCGAGGTGCCGAGCCACGAGGTGGGGCTGGCGATCCTCGTCCCGCTGCGGGAGCTCGACCAGGTGGCTTATCTCCGGTTCGCCAGCGTCTACAAGTCCTTCGACTCGCTCGACGAGTTCGAGAAGGAGATCCAGGCGCTCCGCGACTCGGTAGCGGGCACAGCGGTGACCGACGCAGCAACGACGCAGAAGTAGACGAAGAGTGGCAGCACCAAAGAGGGGGAGCAGTATGGCCGGGGACGGCATCACAGCAGGTCGCCAAGCAGCGGGCACACAGCGCAGCCGTGGGAACGGCAACCGGTCCGCAGGGGGGCTGCGGGTCGAGCGGGTCTGGACGACCGACGGTGTACATCCGTATGACGAGGTCGAGTGGGAGCGCCGCGACGTCGTCATGACGAACTGGCGGGACGGCTCGATCAACTTCGAGCAGCGCGGTGTGGAATATCCCGCGTTCTGGAGCGTCAACGCGGCCAACATCGTGACCACCAAATACTTCCGCGGTGCGGTCGGCACGCCCGAGCGCGAGTGGTCGCTCAAGCAACTGATCGACCGGGTCGTCTCGGCCTACCGCAAGGCCGGCGAGGAGTACGGCTACTTCGCCACCCCGGCCGACGCCGAGGTCTTCGAGCACGAGCTGACCTGGATGCTGCTGCACCAGGTGTTCAGCTTCAACTCGCCGGTCTGGTTCAACGTCGGCACCAAGTCGCCGCAGCAGGTCAGCGCCTGCTTCATCCTGTCGGTCGACGACTCGATGGACTCGATCCTCGACTGGTACAAGGAGGAGGGCCTGATCTTCAAGGGCGGGTCCGGCTCCGGGGTCAACCTGTCCCGCATCCGCTCGTCCAAGGAACTGCTGTCGTCCGGGGGGACCGCCAGCGGACCGGTGAGCTTCATGCGCGGCGCCGACGCCAGCGCGGGCACCATCAAGTCGGGCGGCGCCACCCGCCGGGCGGCCAAGATGGTGATCCTCGACGTCGACCACCCCGACATCGAGGAGTTCGTACAGACCAAGGCGCGCGAGGAAAACAAGATCCGCGCTCTGCGGGACGCCGGCTTCGACATGGACCTGGGCGGCGCCGACATCGTCTCGGTGCAGTACCAGAACGCCAACAACTCGGTCCGGGTCTCCGACGAGTTCATGCGGGCGTACGAGGAGGGCGGCCAGTTCGGTCTCCGCGGCCGGCTCGACGGCGAGGTCATCGAGACCATCGACGCCAAGAAGCTGTTCCGCGACATCGCCACCGCCGCCTGGGAGTGCGCCGACCCCGGCCTGCAGTACGACGACGTCATCAACGACTGGCACACCAACCCCGAGACCGGCCGGATCACCGCGTCCAACCCGTGCTCGGAGTACATGTCGCTGGACGACTCGTCCTGCAACCTGGCCTCGCTCAACCTGCTCAAGTTCCTCAAGCCGGACGGCTCGTTCGAGGTCGAGAAGTTCGTCAAGAGCGTCGAGTTCATCATCACCGCGATGGACATCTCGATCTGCTTCGCCGACTTCCCGACCGAGAAGATCGGGGTCACCACGCGGGCCTACCGCCAGCTGGGCATCGGATACGCCAACATCGGCGCGCTGCTGATGGCCTCCGGCCTGCCGTACGACTCCGAGGGCGGCCGCAGCGTCGCCGGGGCGATCACCTCGCTGATGACCGGCACGGCGTACCGCCGCTCGGCCGAGCTGGCCGGCGTCGTCGGGGCCTACGACGGCTACGCCCGCAACGCCGAGGCGCACAAGCGGGTCATGCGCAAGCACGCCGCGGCCAACGACGAGATCCGCCCGACCGGCACGGTCGCGACCGAGATCGTGCGGGCCGCCACCAAGCAGTGGACCAACGGCAACAAGATCGGCGAGAAGAACGGCTGGCGCAACGCGCAGGCCTCGGTGCTGGCCCCGACCGGCACGATCGGCCTGATGATGGACTGCGACACCACCGGCATCGAGCCCGACCTGGCGCTGGTCAAGTTCAAGAAGCTGGTCGGCGGCGGCTCCATGCAGATCGTCAACCAGACCGTGCCGCGCGCCCTGCGCAGCCTCGGCTACCCCGAGGAGCAGGTCGAGGCGATCGTCGAGCACATCGCCGAGCACGGCAACGTGGTCGACGCCCCCGGCCTCAAGCCGGAGCACTACGCGGTCTTCGACTGCGCGATGGGCGAGCGCGCGATCGCCCCGATGGGCCACGTGCGCATGATGGCCGCGGTGCAGCCGTTCATCTCGGGCGCCATCTCCAAGACGGTCAACATGCCCGAGTCGGCGACCGTCGAGGAGATCGAGGAGATTCACTACCAGGGCTGGAAGCTCGGCCTGAAGGCGCTCGCGATCTACCGCGACAACTGCAAGGTGGGCCAGCCGCTCTCGGTCGCCAAGAAGCCCGCCGCCTCGACCGAGGCGACGGCCGTCGAAGCGCCGGCCGCCCAGGTCGAGAAGGTCGTGGAGAAGGTCGTCGAATACCGGCCGGTCCGCAAGCGGCTCCCCAAGAAGCGCCCGTCGGAGACGGTGTCCTTCTCGGTCGGCGGCGCCGAGGGCTACCTCACCGCGTCGTCCTACCCGGACGACGGCCTCGGCGAGGTCTTCCTCAAGATGTCCAAGCAGGGTTCGACGCTGGCCGGCGTCATGGACGCCTTCTCGGTCGCGATCTCGATAGGGCTGCAGTACGGCGTCCCCCTCGAGACGTACGTCAGCAAGTTCACCAACATGCGCTTCGAGCCCGCCGGCATGACCGACGACCCGGACGTCCGCATGGCGGCCTCGGTGATGGACTACATCTTCCGTCGCCTGGCGCTCGACTTCCTGCCCTACGAGACCCGCGCCGAGCTGGGCATCTTCACCGCCAAGGAGCGGACCGCCCAGGTCCAGGCCGAGGCCGCCGCCGAGGTCGCCGCCGCCAGCGCCGACTTCGCCGCCATGGCCGCCTCCGCCCCGGTGTCGGCCCCGGTCGGCGCCACCAGCGCACCGGCCGAGACCCCGGCCCCGGTCGCCGCCGGCACCGGGCCCGACAAGCAGGTGCCGGTCCAGGTCGGCTCCTCCACCGAGTTGCTCGAGGTGGTCCTGGGCCAGGCCGCCGACGCGCCGCTCTGCTTCACCTGCGGCACCAAGATGCGCCGCGCCGGCAGCTGCTACGTCTGCGAGGGCTGCGGCTCCACCTCCGGCTGCAGCTGAATGTGACCATTCTCCGCGTGTCCCCTCCAGGGGCACTTTGAGATCTGAGAGTCATCGGCGAGTCTGACCAAAGGGATGTCCCCTGGACGCTACCGTCCGGGGGACTTTCCGTTGCTCAGGACGCGGACACGACCTGGGTTCGGCAGGCAACGACACCTGACCGAAGGAGGACCCGAGCCCGTGCCGCACACCATCAAGGTCAACGAACCCATCGAGTACGACCCAGCCTCCGTGGCCGCCGTTCTCGGCGAGGACGTGCTGCCCGTTGACGTGACCGATCGCGTCCTCGCGCCGTTCATCACCGTCAACGGTCGCATCCACACCCCGACCAGCAACTTCCTGCGCCACCACTGCACGATCCGGCCGAACCTCGCCACCGCTCGCCGCCTCGCCTCCGACCTCGCCGGCTGGCTCGACTACCTCTGCAACACCCGCGGCCTACATCCCTACGAGGACAACCGCGACCCCGTCCTCGCCGCTACCGAGGACCACTTCGCCGCTTACTATCGCCAGCGCCAATATGGCATTGACGCTGAGTCACGGCTCACGTCCGGCGGCTGGGCCCATGCCGCGTCCGCGATCAAGCGCTTCTACGAGTACGCCCAACGCCGCTACCAGCACCTACCACCGTTCGAGATCATCACGGTCACCCGGCGAGACGGTGGCACGGGCACCACGATCGCCAAGTACCAGCCCCGCCGTCGCAACACCGGCTCGGCTGGCCTCCCCATCACGCCCGAGTACGCCCAGTACCTGCTCATGGGTGCGCTCCGCACCGATCTCGACGGCAACCAGTACCCCTACCTCGGCGCCGACCGCGACCACGCGATCTTCGCACTCGGTCTGGCCACCGGCGTCCGCCGCAACAACCTCGCCAACATCACCATCTACGAGGTCCCACCGGTTAGCAGACTCCCGCTCACCACGATGCGCGTCGCCGACCACATCACCAAGGGCGACGCCGGTGGTGACGCACTCGTGTTCACCCACCACCTTGCCGCTGCTCGGGAGTATCTCGACGGCGCACGCGCCGACCTGGTCGCCCGAACGACCTACCGTCCGGCTCGACCGCTACACATCGAATCGGCCGACTCCACCACGGTCCGCTACCGGGCTCCCGACGATCCCGGCACGGTCGCGAGTAAGCGATGGACGGATGCCGACGAGGACTTCCGTCGACGCCTCATCACGCCCGAGGGCGCAAGCCCGGTCCTCTTCCTGAACGAGTACACCGGCGAGCCGCTCGCCTACCGCAGCCTCCAGCACGCCATCGAAACCGCGCGCACCTTCGTACGCGAACGCATCGACCACGACTTCCCGGCGAACTACAGAATCCACGATCTTCGCCACACCTATGCCGTTCATCTCACCGTCGCGATCTACCGAGGCGTCGTCGCGGACATCGTCGAGAAGCAGCGCCGCGACGACTGGATGGTCGACCACATCGCCGCCGCCGTCGAACTCGTCAAGTTCTCCCTGGGCCACGCCAGCGAACAGTCCACCCGCCTCTACACCCAGACCGCCCACCGATTCCTCGGCATCCCGGTCGACCACTTCCTCGGACGGTTCTGATGGCACACGCAACTCGCGGCCACCGCAGCGGCACGTACGAGATCGAGCGCATCAACAAGGTCGACAAGCGACGGTTGTCCATCACCTTCCAGCACGCCGCCGCCTACCAGCCGCAAGTCGTCACGCTGCACGTCGACCACACTCCCGCCGCCGAGCAGATGTTGCAGGCCATGGCCGACTCGATCAAGGTTGGCGACAACGGAGACGCGGACTCCGCGTGGGAATCTTCAGTCACGCTCACGAACAACGTCTTCAACGCGACGACAATGCTCCGACGGCTCTACGAGAAGGGCTTCGATACCTTCGCCGATGCCCGGCTCGACGTGGCGACACTTCGTCCGCTCTATGACTCGTTGAACAGCAACCGCAAACGGTCCGCTTGCTGGCTGCTGGCCCGCGCAGTGCGGGACAACCATCCGAACGGCGTCGCTATCAGCCGCGCCTTGAAGAACAGCCGCTTCCAGGTCGAAGAGTCAACGCCATTCATCTACGACGACGCGGTCAGCGATGCCATCGAGGCAGCGGCCAAGGCCGTCTACACCGAATACTTCACTGCTCAGCGGGAGATCTTCGAGCGCCTCGGGTACGACGTGACCGGACGCGGCTGGCTCCGCGTCCCGGCCCCGGAACTCATCAACTGGGCCGAACGCGCACACCCTGACCTATCCCGGCCCGGCACGCCGCAACCGTCGCTCGCGGCGCCCTACGAGCAGCAGATCGCTTGGGCCCTGACCCACCCGCGCATGTTCGGCTACATCAAGTACAACCGCACTAGCCCGCTCCGCGGCCCGCAGATCAAGGCGATCGGCCGCGCGCTCTACCCGGACAACATCCTCATCACCGCCGCGCTGATTCTGCACTGCCTCGGCGAGAACAGCGGATTCAACGCCTCCGTCCTGCTGCAGAAAGACGCCGACACCCTCACCTACCTGGGCAGCGATCACGCCCTCGAACACAACGTCAAGGCCCGTAACCACTCCGAGGACACCCGGCCCACCCGCCTGACCTCCATCTACACCGCAGGCGGGGTCGTCGAGGCGATGACCGGCCTCACCCGCTTCGCACGACATTCCCGACGCGACCTCACCACTCCCGCCGGCACCCCGGCGGCCGTCGTCGACCGCCTCTACGTCGAACACGCCTCCGAACCAGTCGAAGCCCAGGTCATCAACGAGTTCCGGCGCATCAACGCCTGGAAGTCACCGACCTTCGACAAGCACTGGGATGAAGCCACCGCTGGCTCGCGCGGCGAGGTCTCCCTCCGGCTGTCCGCGCTGCGCTACGCTGCCCAGCGCCGCGCGATGGGGGAGGGCCTCACCGCGGACGTCCACGGCCATACGTCGAGCACGAAACTGCACTACACCGCGCACGTGCTGCCCGACCACGTCTTCAACAAGCACGCCACCGCGGCACAGAACGCGTTCCACGACGACAGCGTCGCCGCGTTCACCGTCGTCGCCGACGCCACCGAAGGACCGGCCGCCGACCTGGCCGCCGTCGATCCTGACCAGATCATGGACGTCGAGATCGGCGTGTGCACCTCCGGCGGCAACGCACCCGACGGCTCAGGAAGGCGCTGCGGCCTCGGCATGGTCGCCTGCTTCACCTGCCCCAACGGCTATCGCACCCTCGACCACGTCCCGGGCCTGCTCGCCGCCGTCGAACTCGGCGACATCATCGAACGCAACGACCCCGTCGAATGGGAGCACGGACAAGCCTCCCACCTGCGATTCTACTCACAAGCCTGCCTCGACAAGTTCCCGCCCATGGTTGTCGGCAACATCAAACGATCGACCGACCTCGTCCCCCACATCCTGACCGTCACCGGCATGTACATGGAGATGCGCCATGGCTGAGGTCGTACCACTCTTCCCGATCGACTGGGTTCGCAGCGCCAGCCTGCTGTTTCGCGACGACGAACGACTCAACGACTTGATCCCCGGCGGCGAGGACCTCGATCGGATCGTGCTGTTCAGCGACGACGTCTGGGACCTCGCTGGCCACCGGACTTGGAAAGACAAGGCGGGCGCGATGACTCGCATCCCCTTCGCGGGAATCGAGGAGCGCTGGCGGGACGCCACCAAAGAGATGGCGCTGCTGCAGATGAACCCAGCCCTGGCCGTTGACCGCGCCGACAACCCGATGGCCCAGACCTGGCCCAACGTCCAGGAGCCGATCCTGCCCGTCACCGCACAGGGCAACATCAAGATGCTCGGTCACGGCCTGGCGATCATCGATCAGCAACACATCACCCGCTTCGACAGCGACGACTGGGCACGGCTAGTCGTCCTGCTGGTCCAGCCCCGCAGCGTCAAGGAGAAACAGGCCGGCAGCACCCTGTCCAACGCCACCGGCCGAGGCCGAGCCCAGCAACTCATTACCCTATGGCAGATGACCCAGATTGCCGGCCGTCCCGGACTGCTGGGCGACGCACCGCCGTTCGACGGGCGCGAGACAGTCGAGCTGTTCGGAGGCCGCACCAAGAGCAATGCCGTTCGCCCGCACGAGGGCGTCGGACACGCCCTCGGTTTCGTGGCCTGGGTCTTCGACCACATCGCCGAGGACATCGTCTCTCACATCGAGTGGTGGGCCCAGAACACCAGCACCGAACCACCCCTGAGCCGCCAGGACACCTTCGAGGCGATGCTCGACCTGACCGCCCGCATCGCTCAGGAGAACGACGGCAAGGTCCCCGGCTCCCGTAACGTCAACGGCGGCATCACGCTGGCCCACGCCCCGCTGGCCCGGCTGCTCGGCGTCTACGACGCGGACGAGGCATTCCTGGCCGGGCGGTGGACCATGTCGCAACTGCGCGACACCGTCCAACTTTCGACCACCGTCAGCCCGTGCCCCGTGCCTGTCATCGAACTCCCCACTCGCGCTGGCGGACTGGCCCCCTGGACCGAGCGGCTGATCGCCTCCAAGGAGAGCCTCGACGCCTGGCAGCGACGCCTTGTCTACTACGCGATGTACTACCTCGCCGCGACCGTCATGCTGCGCGACAGCCAGTTGTCCGTCCTGCCGTTCGACCCGCTGAGCACGCAGGAGTTCACCCGGCCGGACGGCAGCACCTACATCAAGCACACCCTGTCGGCATACAAGACCAAGAACCGGCACGCCGACGTCCCCACCACAGTCGTGGTCAACGGCCGCGTCGCCCGCATCATCGCCTTGCTTCACCGGATGCAACGGGCCCTCGGCTACGAACCCCGCCGTAGCGACGCCACCGGAGTGCCCTACCTGTTCGACCAGCTCCTCGCCACGCCGCTGGGCAAACGCCACCACGGCATGGCCCGCGACGGCCTCTACCTCGACCTCGGCTTCCTCAAGATCCTGAAAGAAGGAGCGCGGGAACTCTTCGACCGCGGCATCACCAAGCGATCCTTGGACGACGTCGACATTTCGATGCGTCATGTCCGCATCACCAGCGCGCAGGCATACGCCGTTCGCGAGCACGGCCAAGCCCTCGCCGCAGCCTTCGGCCAGTGGGACACTGTGGCCGTCGCCCGCGGCTACGTCGGCGACGTCTACAAACTGATCACACCGATCGATCCCGACGAGGCAGCCGACCTCGCGCAGCAGGACGCCGGCCGCCGCCTGCACCGAGCCTTCACCCACCGTTCCACACTGACCGGCAAGGGGCAGGCCCGCCTCGACCAGACCATCGAGGCGAACCGGCCTGCGCTGTCCAACCCGCAGCCGCTGACTCCCGCCCGCCTCAAGACGCTGGGCAAACGCAACCGCAACATCGAGCAAGGCCCCCTGACGCTCTGCCTCTACCAGGCTGAAGGTGCCCTCTGCGGCGGCAAGGGCAAGCCCGACTTCCGGCTCTGCCTGCCCGGCCAGTGCCGCAACTCGATCATGAGCCGCGCCGACCGAGCCCGCTACGAACTGATGCGCCGGCAGCACCGCACACTCAAGTCGGACGTCCTGCGCCGGGCCGCGGACAAGATGAACGACGCCAACCCCGACATCGCCGCAGAGTTCGCCGACACCTCCGACGACGTGCTGCACGACATCATCACCGAACACATAGACGAGTACATCCGAGCCGCTCTGGAGGACCGGGCATGACCAGCGACGACATCGCGGCCCTGGTCCGCGTCGCCACCCGCATCGAGCGCGGCGAGGAACTTACCGGCGACCTCATGGGTCAGGAGGGCGTGCCTGTCGCGCTGCGCTTGGTCATCGCCGCGGTGACCCTCGCGGCGGCTGACATGCCGGTCAACAAGAAGTCCATCACCACTATCGCGCCCGCGGCGCGGTCGGCGACCTACCGTGACCACGCCGCCCTGCTCGACCAGGCCAAAGCCGTCATCCCTGGACTCGTCCAGGCACAGCTCGGCCTGGCGGGCACCAAGGTGTCCGCCGCAGATCTGGGACGGCAACTCGAAGCCGCCCACGCGTCCATCGAGAAGGAACGCCGGCTTCGCGAGGAGGCCGAGGAACGGCTCAAGCACGTCGCCGCGTACGCCCGCGAGCTGCATTGGCAACTCAAGCCCGAGTACGAGGCACGTCTGCGCGAGCGCGACGAGAAGGTCCGCCATCTGCGCATAGTTCCCGGCGACGTGCGACAGGGATCGGAGGCATAAACCGTTGAGGCACCCAGCGTCTGGATCGGGGATCGCTCCGAAAACCTAAGGCAGGCATCCGGTCCGCGAACTCTGCCGTGGATATCATATTTCCTGAGCAAAAGGGGTTGGTTCTTGGTGGGGCGGCGGGCAGAAGCAGGCAGCGGTGAGTGACGAGGTTAATCGCCTAGGACCAATTGGCTTCCAAGATCTCGCCGGGGTCGTCTCGCTGGCGGCATTCGGCCCCGGGGTGCAGGTCATGGGTGCCGGCCGTGATGGAGGCCGTGATCTTTACCATCGCGGACCGCTGATCTGGCACCGATCCGAGGACGGCCCTGGCGAGGTCTGGGACGGCTACACTGTGCTCTCGGTCAAGCACAAGGGCACGCCGTCACTGCGGCATCAGGAGAATCTGACCTGGTTGTGGGGCCAAATCCGGCCGGAACTGCAGGCCTGGGCAGACCCTGACGGAGACCGGCGCGAGGTCCCGGAGTACTTACTCGTCATCACGAACGTCAAGCTCACCCCATATCCCCAAGTGGGCGGCCACGACGCTCTCAACGAGTACATCGCCCGTTATCGCCGCGACCTTGACGACGACAAACGAGATGTCGGGCCGGGCGCGGCGGCCGAGCGCCGTGCCCGACTCGCCCGGATAGCCCGGATCAAGAAAGTCCGGGTGTGGGACGGTAACCAGATCGAAGCGCTGATCAAGCGGTATCCCGAGGTCCGCAACGCCTTCCCCGGCTTTCTCACCGCAGGCGACGTCTTTGCTGCATTGAGCCGGGCGAGCGACACGATACCGCTCACCGACCTCGAGGACAGGCTCCGCGCTCATGCGCGGACAGGTCTAATGGGCGACGGATTTATCTACTTCGACGAAGCCGGCAGCGGCGACGGTACTGGCATCCCGGTGCACGAGATCGCCATCGATCTGCCGGTGACCACGATGTCCGGGACTCAGTACACCAGCGTCGTGAAGTACGTGCTCGACCGGGCCGAGCACGTACTCAAACCGGATGCCCTTCCATGGACAGGCCCGCGGCATCTCGTTGTAACCGGGGCACCAGGCAATGGAAAAACGACGATCGCGAAGTTCCTGGTACAGGTCTTCCGGGCCGCTCTGCTCGACGGCGCCGTGGGCCTCGGCAGCGGCCACCAGGACGTCATCGCCGGTACCGAAGCCGCGTTGCGCCGTTTCGGTTGCTTACGGCCCCGGCACCGCCGGTGGCCGATCCGCGTCGACCTTGCCCTGTACGTCCAGGAGGGCGGCCTGGTCGACGATACGACGCTGCTGCGCTGGATCGCCCACAAGGTCTCACGCCGTTCCGACCGCGGTGAGGTGACTGCGTCGGGGCTGCGGACCTGGTTGCAGCGTTGGCCCTGGCTGCTCGTCCTTGATGGCCTCGACGAGGTCACCGAACCTTCGGTACGGAAGCGGCTGATCGAGCGCGTTGTCGAATTCGTGCACGACGCGGAGGCGGACCGGTGCGACGTCCTGGTGATCCTGACGACCCGGCCGATTGGCTACACCGAAAACATCGAACCTGCCCAGTTTGAACGCATCGATCTTGACGATCTGGATCTGCGCGAGGCCGTCCGTTACGGCGATCTGGTCACCCGGGTTCGGCTTCGCACCGACCTTGATCGAATCGAACGGGTCCGCCTCCGGCTACGTGCGGCGGCCGAGGACGAGGCCCTGCAGCGTCTGCTGCGGACACCGCTGCAGGTGCTAATCCTGACCATCATCATCGACGGGGCGGGTCGCCTGGCCCCGGACCGTTACAGTCTCTTCCGCGGTTACTACGACACCGTGTTTCGGCGTGAACGTGACAAACCCGCCGGATTACACCGGATCCTGCAGGATAACGGCCAGCAAATCCAACAGCTGCACGAACGGGTCGGGTTCGAACTTCAAGCGCGCAGCGAGGCCGGTGACCGCTCCTACGCCACGCTGACCGCCGAGGAGTTGCGCCGGATCACCTGGCAGGTCTTAGACGAGGCCGGCTTCAAACCCGACGGCAGCGATGCCGACCTGCTGGAGAAAATCTTCGAGGCGGCCACCAAGCGGCTCGTCCTGATCGCCCCGCGGGGCACCGAGGGCTACGGCTTCGACGTCCGATCGTTGCAGGAGCTGATGGCCGCGATGCATTTGACGACGGCCCCGCTCGACGAGGTGCTGCGTCGGCTGCGTGTAGCCGCGGTCAGCCCGTTTTGGCGTAACACCTGGCTGTTCGCGGCCGGACAGCTGTTCTCCACTCCTCAACCCCACCAGCACGCTGCCTTGACAAGTCTGGTTCGAACCCTCGACGAAGACGCCACAGACCGGCTCGGTGCGGTCGTCCCGGTAGGCCCCCGGCTGGCCTGGGAAATCATCGACGATGGCATGACCCGGTCCTACCCGCGATGGCGGGATCAACTCGTGACACAAGGAATGCAGCTGCTGACTGAGCCGGACCTGCCGGACCTGCCGACGATCATCCGTTACCTGGTCCGGTTCGCCGCGTCGGGCGACACACAGCGCGCGATGGCCGCCGACGGGCTGCGCGACGCGCTCGGTGCAACCTCGACCGCCCGGCGTACTGCCGCGGCGCTTCAGGAACTGGTCCCCGGCGCGGCCGATGAGATCAAGGCGTCGTCCGCAGTCCGGGGTCTCGCTGCCGTCCGTAAACGCCCGGAAGCTATACCACCACCGGAACCCGCGAACGGGTGGGACAGCTTCGAGGCCGAGGTCGCGACGGCACCATGCGCCGACGCCGATACGTTGTTGCTGCGCCGCGGCGCCGACGCGTTGCGCCTCATCAGCAATGGCACCATTGAGCAGAACGACATCGTTGCACTGCATCATGCGCTGGGATCCGGGCCGGCGGCGGCGACCCTCGAGGCTGCTCTGACCCACGTGATGGGGCACGAACCAGTGCTACGCCAGAATCTGCGCGACGTCGTTCTGCCAAGCCTGCACCGGCGTCCCATCGGTGATGACCTGCGATCCGGACAGGCGGACGCCGTCTAACGTGAGTCCGGGTCGCTGGAGAATCGCCCAAGAGGTGATCAGTCCAGCAGATCGGTCGGTTGCATGGCATTTAGGACGCTGTTGACGAGGTTTTCGGAGATGTCGTGCCGTCCGGTGTTGCGGATCTCCTCCCAAATGAGGCGGGCCGTCCAGACGGGTGGGCTCGCGTCTACCGTCTCGATGATTACCCTCACCTGTCCCAAGGAGACTTCGACCTGCTCGCCGAGCGTGTTGTAAAGCTGGATGGGCCGGTACAGGCGCCGCCCGATATCTTCGTCACGGACCATGCAACCCCCTCTCTTCGCCGGAATCGACGTTAAGAAGCACATGAGATGCAGGTCTATGACCGGCGCGCCGCATGATCCTGCCAGGGCCGCGCGGGAACCTGCGGCATCGATGATGTTTAAGCTGGGGTCTCGTCGCGCGTGGGAGGTCTACCGGCGTGGCCGTCCAGGTGGCTGTTGTAGATCCGCTGCCGATGTTCCGGCGAGGCGTGGCCGCGGAGCTGTCGGCCGTCGGATTTACTGTGGACGATCCGCCGGATGTCTTAAGGTGGGCGCAGCAGAGTCCAATGGCAGTGGTTTTGCTGACTATTGGCGCTGACGGCGACTGGCGGTTGCTCGACTGTCAGCGCTCACGGAATTCTCCGGGGTCTGGCTCAGGTAATTCCCCAGGTGGTGGCCCTCGGGGTGTAGTTCTATCTGGTGGTTGTGGTGGTT
>NZ_JBFBAD010000145.1:0-24358 GCF_040682075.1 Actinoplanes sp. NPDC051411
CGGCGCGTGGCCCCGCAGATCGAGGCCCTGACCGGCGCCGGCATCCCGGTGATGGCCCACATCGGCTTCACCCCGCAGAGCGCCCACGCTCAGTTCGAACAAGGCTCCGGCCTGCAGCGAACCGTCCTCCCAGGGCGCGGTGACCAGTAGTTCCGGTTCCCCGTCGCCGGTGACATCGAGAACGCGCAGGCCGTATCCGAAGCCCTCGCCCGGCTGGGCGCTCGCTCCGATGACGGCGTTGTCCTCGTTGAAGGTGGTCCCGGCCGCCGACAGCAGGCCCGCGGTGCCGCCGCGCAGCAGGGTCACGGTGCCTACGTTGTCCTCGCGGAGCGTGCCGGCGGCCAGGTCGTCGTAGCCGTCGCCGTCGAGGTCACCGACCGCCAGGGAACCGGCGAAGAAGTCGTTCTCCTCCGGGGTGCCGGCGATGCCCGGGCTGGACTGATCGATGGTCTGCAGACGGCTCGCGCTGACCCCGTCACTGCCGCCACGGGCGACCACGAGCGCGCCGGCGTACTGCGCCGCACCTTTCTTCCGGTCCGCCGTCACCAGGACATCGGCGTTGGCGCCGCCGTGGAATCGGCCGACCGCGACCGTACGCAGATGGTCTTGGGTGCCGGTGTTCGCAACGCTGAAGTCGCTCGCCGCCGCCGGGTTCACCCCGCTCGCCGATCCGGGGATCACCCAGACTCCGCCCCAGGCGTTCGTAACTCCGGCGACCGCCTCGCCCGAGGCGCTGACGACCAGATCGTCCCTGGCGTCACCGGTCACGTCGCCGGCCGCCACCGACCAGCCGAACTTGTCGTCCGTTTCCGGCGTCCCGTCGAGGCCGGCGGTGTCCTCGGTGAGACCGGCGGAGTTGGTGGCACTCAAGCCGTGTGTACCGCCGTAGACCACGGTGACCGCACCGGCTCGTTGCGTGCTGCCGACCGCCTCCCCCGGCGCACCGATGGCCAGGTCGGCATAACCGTCGGCGTTGAAGTCACCGCCGGTCAGGCTGGCCCCGAACAGATCACCCGCCTCGTTGTCGCCGGGGATGCCGGGCTGCCCCTGGTCAATCTGAGTGAGCGTGTTGGGGATCAGGCCCAGATAGGGCGACGCGGTCTTGCCGTACAGCACCGTCACCATGCCGACGTTCTGCGTGCTGCCGAAGCTCTCGGTCGGGTTACCCACGGCCACGTCGGCAAGCCCGTCCCCGTTGAAGTCCCCGGTGGCCATCGCCTGCCCGAACTTGTCGGTGTCCTCCCCACTGCCCGGCACGAAGTCGTGGCTGTCCTGGCTGACCACCACCGCCGGGCCGGCGGGCAGGCTCCCACCGCCGGGAATCACATAGATCGAGCCGCCCCGGTCGACGCCCAGCGTGTTGGGGTCGCCGGCGTAGGTCAGGCGCGCCCCGGTCGACACGACCAGGTCGGCGTACCCGTCGCCGTTGACGTCGGCCCGGGCGGCGGCCCCGCCGGGTGGGCTGACGGCGGGCTGCGGGGCGGCAGTGGCCGGGGTCGGCAGCATCGTCACGACGACCGCTGCCGCCACTGCGGCGAATTTCCATCGCATGGTGATCCCTCTCTTGAAAATGGCCCGGCCGGAATCACCACGTGAAGGCGTGCCCGGAGTAGACCAGCCAGTTGTGGCTCGTGCCGGCGGAGAGGCCCGGGGTCCCGAAGCCCTCTTCAAATCCCCACGTGCCCGTCGACGGTGAGTAGACGAGGCCGTACTGGGCGAAACCTCCGTACTCGCCCAGGCCGACGCCGCCGTTGACGGAGTCGCCGGACAGGAAGTTGTCGACCGCGGCAGCGTGGGCACGGCGGTCCCCGCCGGAGCTGCTAGTCCCGTTGGACAACACGTAACCGGCGCGTATGCCCCCGCTCGGCTGGATCGGGCTTTCCCCTTCGTCGTCGCCGAGGGATCCGGAGATACCACCGCCCACGTACAGCTTTCCGGTGCGGCTGTAAGTGAGCGACACGTTGAAGTCGAGGCCGAAGACGGTGATCCCCCCGTTGCCGGTCAGGTAGTCGGGCGGCAGGGGCATGCACGCGGCGCCCATCACCATGTTGCAACGCTCACCGGTCAGCGGGTTCCGCCCGACCGGGCCGGCGCAGGACGAGTGCGCGAAGGACGCCAACTTGGGGCACCCGTCCCACTGCTGACTCGAGGCCAGGTCCACCAACCCCTGCCGCATGACGTCCTGCCACCAGATCGGAGGTGCGTCGCTCACGAACCCGGCGAGACCGGTGACGAATCCGCCCTGGCCGGCGTAGTCGGCCATGCCGGTCGTGGTGTTGCCGCCGGGATAGCCGACGGTGGAGTTCGTGTTCCCGGTTGAGTAGCCGACAGTGGAGTTGGTGTTGCCGCCACCGGAGTGGTAGCCACCGGTGGAATTCTCATTGCTCGCGGGACTCAAGCCGCACGTGAAGTCGCTGCCGCACGCCCGCAGACCCGTCGGGTCGCTCAGGGTGGTCGGATTTCCCTCGCTGTAGCTGTAGGGGTTGAGGGACTGTGGCCGGCCCAGGTTGCGGAACGGATCCGGGAAGATGAAGCGTGCCGTGGCCGGGTCGTAGTAGCGGGCGCCGACCTGGTCGAGGCCGGTGCTCGCGTCCTCGGTCTTGCCCAGGAAGCCCCGGTCGGTGGCCGGCAGCGCGTCGGTGTCGCCGCGGTGGGCGCCGTACGGCAGGTAGCGCTGGCGAGACACCGTGCCGGTCGTGGAGTCGACGCCGATCTGGGTGGAGTTCTGCTGGTCGGCGCCGAGCCACTGCACGCCGCTCGCGGTGCGCAGCGCGACCACCGACGTGCCGGAGGTGTAGTAGCGGGTGGCGCTGACAGTGCCGGCGGAGAGCCGCAGCTCGGTGCCGTCGAGGTAGAGGGTCGTGGCGCCCGGGTCGCGGCGGAGGAGGCGGTCGCCGTCGGCGCTGTAGGCGAAGGAGGTGGTCGCGGCCGAGGCCAGGTCGCCGGCGTCGTCCCAAGTCAGCGTGGAGCCGGCGCGGGAGGTGAGGCGGCCGTCGTCGTCGTAGCCGTAGGAGTTGCCGCCCACGGCGGTGACGGCGTGTGGCCGGATCGCGTTCGGGCCCGGCACGGGATAGCTGTACCTGAGGATGGTCGCGCCGTCGGCCACCGACGTCATGTCGCCCACCGGGTCGTACGTGTAGGCGAGCCGGTAGGGGTCGGCGCCCGCGGTGTCCGCGCCGGACGGCCCGGCGGTGCAGGCCGCGGTCGTCGTGGTCCACGCGTCACCGAGCCGCTGCAGGGCGTCGTAGCCGTAGCACTGGGTCTGCGGCGCGGCCTGGGTCCGGTCGGTGACCGATGCCAGGTTGCTCGCGGCGTCGTACCCGTAGCTGTCGTTCTGCACCGTGGTCGCGCCGACCAGGGTCTTGACGCCGGCCAGGCGTTCGGCGCCCGTCAGCTCGTAGGTGTATTGGCGCTGCGCGGTGCCGTCGGCGCCGTACGACCGGCCCTGCAGCTGCCCGCTGCCGCTGTAGGCGGTGGATTTCACGTAAGTCGCGGCCGGGCTGATCAGCGTATCCGGTCGGCCGGTCGCGCCGTAGCCGGTGGTGACGGTCTCGGCGGGCAGGCCACCCGCCGCCGGGTAACTGACCGTCGTCTGGTGTCCGGCCCGGTCGTAGCCGTAGCCGACCGTGTATCCGGTGGCGGTGAAGCCCTCGTCGGCGGGGACGGTCCAGGTGCGGGCGGTGACCTGGTAGCGCAGGTCATAGCCGGTTACGTCGGCCCGGTACGCCTTGCCGTTCACATATCGGGTGGTGCCGGCCGGCTGCCCGAGGACGAACTTGACCGGTGTGCCGGTCTGACCGGGGAACGGGACGGTGTCGTACGTCCACTCGGCGAGCTTGACGTTGCCGACCGACCCCAGCCATTCGGTGCGCTTGCGGTTCAGCGCGTCATAGCCGTACGCGAGTGTCTTCCCGGTCGCATCCGTGGTGCTCACGATGTTGCCCACCGGGTCGTAGGCGGTCGAGGACGGACCGGCGTCGGGATCCTTGGTGCTGGTGCGGCGCCCCATCCAGTCGTAGCCGTAAGTGGTGACGTTGCCCGACGCGTCGGTGATCGAGTTGAGCTCACCGCGTGCCGTGTAGCCGTACGACGTGGTCGCCACCGTGGGCGGCGGCACGTCGGCGCTGGCCGGCACGTCCTCCTGCACCTTGACAAGGCGGCCCAGGCCGTCGTTCCAGTAGGCGGTGCGCCCGCCGCGGGGCGGAGTGACGACCTTGCCGTCGCCGTAGTAGGCGGTCGCGGTGGTCCATTGGGCCTGGCCGGCGGCGTACAGGGTGCTGGCGCTCTCGCGCTGCAGCGCGTCGTACGTCTTCTCGGTCCACGACGGGACTTCGGTGCGCGAAGGATTGACGAAGAGGCCGGGGTCGTCACCGGGCGCGGTGGAATTCCAGTACGGGGCCGAGCTGCCCGCCGCGAGCCCGCGTTGGTCGTACGTGGTGTCGGTGACCGTCCGCCCACCGGCCGCGGAGGGAGCGGGCGCTTGCACCTCGCGGACCCGGCCGAACCCGTCGAGGTAGGTGTAGGTGGGCAACCAGTGCGGGGTGCCGCCGTCGATCGACTGCAGCTGCCGGGCAGTGACCACGGTCGGCTTGCTGGGCTGCGAGTTGGCCGCGGTTCCGCCGAGCGTGAGCCGATAGGCGTACTGGTAGGACGGCACGGCCCCGGCCGGTGGCGGCACGTCGACGCCGTTGGGTTTCGGCTCGGTCGGCAACCAGACCCGCTCGACCCGGCCCGCGCCGTCGTAGTCGGTGGTGGTCGCGAGGCCGTTCGGGTCGATGACCCGGGTGGTGGTGCCGAAGGCCCGGCTGGTGTATGTCGTGGTCGCCCGGCCCAGCACGTCGGTCGTGACGGTCCCGTTCATCGGCCAGCCACTCGACGGGTTGTACGACGTCGTCGTGGTGTGGTTGAGACCGTCGGTGTCGGACGTGACCCGGCCGTACACGTCGTAGATCTTCTTGTCGTAGGCGTAGTTGGTGTCGTTCCAGTAGCGGCGCACCTCGGTCGGGTTGCCGTCGATCGGCTTGTTCGCCGGCCCGGGCGCGGTCGCGTTGTCGTAGAGGGTCACCGTGCGCGAGACCGACGGTCCCGGGCACTGGTTGCTCTGCGGGTCCGGGTCGCCGCTGTGCAGCTCCTGGCTCTCGGGGTAGTTCAGCATCCAACGCCAGTCGTCGGCGTTCCGGGCGTACGTGATCTCGGTGCACGTGTTGTCGAGGGCGGTGCCGATCTCGCCCCACTGCACCGTGCGGGTCGGCAGGCCGCCGCCGGCCACGCTGTAGCCGTCCTGGTCGCTGCCGGTCTGCCGCCACGTGCCGTCGGCCTTCAGCTGCCGCGCCCGGGTCTGGTACGGCCGGATCATGTGCGCGTTGTGCAGGCCGACGCCGTTGGCGGTGATGCCCGAGTCCCAGTACGTGTAGCGCTCGTCGGCCAGGTCGGTGCGTGAGCCGTCGTCGTTCAGGCGGAAATGCTGGACCTGGAGGACCTGGCCGGCCTTGGCGTGCTCGTCGTCGAAGGTGTTGTGGTCCCAGTCGGTGAGCGTGTCCTTATTCGTGCCGCCGCCTGCGAGCCGGTCGCCGAACATGCCACGGAAGTGCGTGGTCTCGGTGACCGTGCGCTGGCCGTCCGGCCCGGTGCCGTCGGTCTGCCGCACCTCGCGGTAGCCGCGCCAATCGGACCACATCTGCTGGTCGGCGGGGACCGTCGGCTCGTCGTCGTAGTGCCAGGCGGGGTCGCCCAGGTATTCGTACGTGCTCGTCTGAGAGGGCGAACCGCCCACCTGATCCACTTGCTGGATCTTGGTCACCAGGTATTTCTGGAAGACGCCGTGCGTGGTCGACGTCGAACCTTCCGGCTTGTAGTCGACGCGGAAGCACTCCTGGCTGTTGGTGTCCCAGTGCTTGCCGGACTCCCAGGCCGAGGTCGAACCGTCGCTCGGGCACGTGGCGGCGGCCGAGCCGTGGCCGTACTTCACGTCGGTCTCGCCGCCGAGACCGTTCTGGATTGTGGTGATCCGGCGCATCGGCATGGCGTCGCCGGTCTGGCCGCTCGGGTAGTCGACCCGGTTGTTCAGCCAGTCGCCGTCGAAGTCGATCGCCGGAAGGGTGACGTTGTCGCCCCATTGACCGACCACCCGCAGATAATTGAGCCAGAGCATCGCGTCGGTCGCGCCGGCCGGATTGGGCAGGGCGAACGTGGGCTGGACGCGGTTCACCACCATGAAGGAGGCGGTTGCGGGATCCCATACTTGGGTGGAGATCTCGGCGAGCCGGCGGACGACGAAGAAGGACGGGGAGTTCTCGGTGCAGCTCTGGCCGCTGCCGCAGATCAGGTCCACGGGCACGTCCGGATAGTCGGTGTCGCTGGACGTGGTCGGGGCCGCGCAGTTCGGCGTGATCTGGTCGATGTCCGACAGGCAGCGGTAGGTGCTGGTGAAGTCGACGCGTACGGCCGGCTGCTGGCCGGCCTGCATGCCGTATTCGACGCGGCTGAGATAGCTCCCGCGGTCGTACGACTCCAGCGCTCCGGTCGAGAACCGCTTGTAGTAGTTGGGCTCCTTGGTCCAGGAGAACCGCGTGTCGTTCTCGTCGGGATCCCGGATCTGGTCCAGGTTCCACCGGTACGTCTGACGGCACAACGACTGGCCGGAGTCGTGGCACGGTTCACCGGCGTCGTTGCCGACCACCGGGACGGTCAGGTTGGAGTCCTCGTGGTAGCCGAAGTAGTAGCGGGTGCCGTCCGGGGTCGAGACCACCCACGCTTCCTTGCTGTTGTCGGAGTTCGAACCGTCGTAGGTGTGCTGGATCTTCCAGCCGGGATCGTTCTCCGGGTGGTAGATCCCCGCGGCGTCCTTGATCAGTTCGGTCGTGACGCCGTCCATGGAGAGGACGTACTCGGCGCCCTCCTCGTCCTTGGACAGGGGCGAGTCCCAGCACAGGTCCGACAGCGTGGGACTACCGTCGTCCACGCACGCCCGGTACTTCCGCTCGATGTACCCCGGGTTGAGGTCCCAGCCCAGGCCCACCCACGACGCCTGGTTGTTGGTGGCCGAGGTGCGGCCGTCCACCGACTGGGCGGAGTAGTCCAGGGACAGGTCGGGAGCCTTGCCGTACGGCGACGGCGGCATCGGGATCGGGTACGAGTAGGTGAAGTCGCCGGACTCCAGGCCCACCGACCATTTCCCGGACGGCTTCAGGTCGGTCGCCCGATAGTCGCCGGTGGGACCGGAGGCCGAGCTCGCCAGCAGATAGACGGCGTCGGCGTCCGGCGTGATCTCGGCACTGATCCTTCCCTGGCCGGCGTCGTTGCGCGCCGGGGTGACCACTGGCCGCGCGGCGCACGCCGGCGTGGACAGGACGCATCCCGGCAGCCGTTCGAGTCGCAGCCGGCCGGCGAGTCCGCCGCCCGCCACATGCCGGAACGCCGAGTAGTCGAAGGCCACGGTCACCGGGGCAGCCGTTTGGCGCTGGGCCGCGGCCGGGGCTGGGGACACGGTGAAGGCGTATCCGACTCCGCCGAGCGCCCGCACGGTGTCCTGCCCCAGCGTGCGCACCGCGACGCGGGCCGGATTCGGGGCCGACACCGCCAGTCCGGTGCCGGGTAACACCGCCGGCCGGCCGCCGGCGCCGGACAGCGTGAGAGTGCCGCCGCGCGCCGCGGGCCAGACCGGTGGTGCCGCCGGCGCGGCGTTCCGGGCCTCGCGGTCCGTCCGCGGCGCCACGGTCGCCGGTGGGCGGGCGGGCACGGAATGGTCGGCCCGCGGCGGGCCTCCGGCCGGAGGCGCCGCGTGCGCCACGGCCGGTGCGCCCTGCAGCACCACGCCGCCCAGCACGGTGGCGCAGAAGAACGACACCACGCGAAACAACCCTGTCCGCGCCGGCAACGAGGCCATGCCCGATCCCCCGCTCATGTGACGGCGCCGCTTCGTCACGGGCGGCGCCGGATGACAAGTTCCGGACAATGGCCCGTTTCTCCACCGCACAGGGCGAGAACGAGGAATCAGACCATTGTGGACTCCGCGCCGCTTGGCGCAGATTGAGTATCTGCATTCGAAGGGGACAGGGCGACACGATTCTGACCGGACAGAATTCGAACAATCCGGGCGGATCAGGTCGCACCTGTCGGGGGGTCAAACGGGGGACGGCAATGGCCTATCGCATCCACTTCACGCTCGAGGATCTGGCCCGCACCCGCGTCGCCCGGGAACCCGCGCCGCTGTTCGAGCTCAACCTGGCCGCGCGGGTGCTGCAGGACCGCAGCCAGCCGGTGCGGCTGGACGCGTGGCGCCGGCACACCCTGAGCCGCCTGACCGCTCCCCAGCGGACGCTCTTGACGATGATGCCGCCGGTGGGCTGGTCGGCGAGCTTCCTCGGCAACGCGCGGTCCGGACCGGCCGAGGAACTCCTGGAGCGCCTGCGGGCGACACCGGTCCGCCACATCCGTTCGGAACTGGCGATGCTGGCCGAACAGAAGCAGCCGCTGCCCGCCTGGGCCCGGCACCTGGCCGACGACAACCGCCTGCGCCAGGAGATGTACGACGCGCTGGCCGGCCTGTACGAGACGTTGCTGAAGCCGCACTGGGACCGGCTCGCCGCCCGCTACAACACCGACCGGATCATGCGCATGCGCCATTTCTCGGCCGGCGGCATCGAACGCGTGCTCGCCCAGGCCAATCCGCGGTGGATGCGCTGGAACCCGCCCGTCCTGGAAATCCAGATGCGGAACAACGTCGACTTCGACCTGCACCTGGAAGGGCAGGGGATATTGCTCGTGCCCTCCCTGTGGTGGACGCGCACGATCGTCGAGAACGAGGCCCTGCCCCAGCCCAGCGTCAGCTACCCGGCCGGGGACACGCCCCTCGACCAGCTCACCTCACTCGCCCCGGCGGCATGGCCGCCCGGGCGCCCCGAGGCGGTCACGAAACTGCTCGGCCGCACCCGCGCCGCCGTGCTGACCGCCATCGCCGAACACCCGGGCTGCAGCACCAAACAGCTGGCGGTCCTGGCCCACGTCGCCGAGTCGGGCGCCAGCGAGCACGCCACCGTCCTGCGCGAGGCCGGTCTGATCGTCACCCTGCGGCCCCGCAACACGGCCCACCACATCCCGACCGCCCTCGGTCTGGCCCTGCTCAACAACCAGCCCACCCACTCGCCGTCTCCGGCCGGTGCCGAGGCCTGAGGTCAGTGGTCATACGCGATCAAGGATCTGGTCACTGGCTGTGCGGTAGCGCGGTTGGGCCAGATCGCCGCGGCCATGGCCGGGATTCGTTGGGCGATGCGGGCGCCGACGCCCTCGATGCTGCGCCCGCCGTGCCAGGGCCCGGGCGATCGGCAGTCCGGGTGATGGGCAGATCAGGGCAGGCGCGGGCCTCAGAAGAACCGTGAGTGTGAGGCGCGGTAGTCGTAGCCGGCCCGGCCGGCCAGGTCGCAACGTTTGACGGTTGGCCGGAGCGGCCGCACTCGAGCGGTGTGGGGTCGGTGACCCACACGTCAGATCATCGACATCCGTCGACATCATCTGCTCACTGGTCGCACGACTAGCCGCAGTTAGGACCTACCGTCCATTCCGGCCGTCATGGTGCCGATGCCCCATGACGGCCGGACGGTCCGGCGTCAGCGCTTGCCGCGGCGGGCGCGCACGTAGTCGTCGACCACGTAGCGGCCCAGCTCCTGGATGTCGGGGCTGAAGACGCGTCCGCCGTTGCGCTGGGCGACGGCGTCGACGAAGTTGATCAGGCCCGGGTCCTCGCCGAGCATGAAGAAGTTCAGGGTGGCGCCGTAGCGGGTCAGCTGGTCGACCTCGTGGACCGTGGCCCGGATCGTCTCGGGCAGCGGCGGCCACCAGAAGACCGCCTCGCCGTCCTCGTCCAGGTGGGCCGTGGGCTCGCCGTCGGTGACGACCAGGATGACCGGCTCCGAGCCCGGGTGCTTACGGACGTGCCGTCCGGCGATCTTGAGGGCGTGCTGGAGGTTGGTGCCCTTCTCCTCGGTCGGGTCGATGCCGGCCAGCTGGCCCTGGGACAGCGGCGAGGCGTGCTTCCCGAAGCCGATGATCTGCAGCGAGTCCTGCGGGTATTGCGTGGCGACCAGGTGCGACAGGGCCAGCGCGGTCTGCTTCATCGGGCCCCAGCGGCCGTCGGCGTACATCGAGTAGGACAGGTCGACGCAGAGGGCGACCGCCGCCGACGCCCGCCGCTCGGTCTCCGCCACCTCGAAGTCGTCGGGCTCCAGGCGTACGGGAAGGAGGCCGACGCCGCCGGAGGCCCGGCGGCGGACCGCGTTGCCGATGGTGCGCACGACGTCGATGGGTTGTTCGTCGCCGAACTCCCACCGCCGGGAGGAACCGATGAGGTCGCCCGCCGCGCCCGCGTCGCGGAGGTCGTGCTGGCCCTGCTTGCGGCCCGAGAGGTCGTCGAAGACCCGGGCCAGCGCGGTGCGGCCGAGCCGGCGCAGCGCCTTCGGCGACAGGGTGAGGCCCTCGCTGTCGCGGGTGACCCAGCCCTGTCGTTGCAGCTCCCGTTCGAGGTCGCGCAGCCGCCGCACGTCGTCGGCGGCCGAGCGTCCGAGCTGGCGCTCGACCATCTCCACGTCGACGTCGTCGAGCGTTGCGCCCGGGTGCTGCTGGCCGAGCTGGTCGAGCAGCTCGTCGAGTTCGCCGATCTCGCCCAGCACGCCGGCCGCCTCGCCGTAGCCCAGGTCCTGCGAGCCCCGCATCCGCTCGCCGCGGCCCCAGTTGAGCTGCGGGCGCAGCGCCTGCAGGTTGCCGGTCAGCTCGGCCAGCTGACCGCGCAGCGGGCCGTCGCCGAGGGCCTGGTCCATCAGGCGGGAGAGTTCCTCCTGCTGCTGCGGGCTGAGCGAGCGCATGAGCCGCTCGGCCGCCGCCGCCCGGCGGGCCAGGGAGTCGATCAGCTCCTCGATGTTTTCCGGGTTGTCCGGGAAGAACTGGCCGTGCTTGTCCATGAACTGCTGGAAGGCGTCGGAGGTGTCTTCACCGCGGGCGTGCTTGGTCAGCAGGTCGTTGAGGTCGGAGACCATCTCCGACACGCCTTCCAGGCCGCCGCCGTTCTCCAGCGCCTGCTTCATGCCGGCGAAGCGCTGTTCGACGACCTCCCGTTTGAGGCCTTCGAGAATCTGGTTGTACAAGTCACGCGCTTCGGACGATGCCCAGTTGTATTCGGACAATTCCTCGACCGCCCGCGAAGTGGATCGCGGCAGACTGTCGAGAATCGCCTCGTTGAACCTCGACGAATCGTCGTCGCGCCGGGTCAGCTCGTCGCGCTCGGCCGCCAAGGCCTGGTCGAGCAGCTGCTGGGCGCGGGTGACCGCCCCGTCGAGGTTGCCCCGGCGCAGCGCCTCGCGGCGCATGCGCTTGGCCCGGGCCCGCAGGTCGTCGAGGCCCCGGCCCTCCCGCGGCCCCCGGCGGACCAGGTCGCGGAGCACGTCGCGAAGGCTCTCGCCGTCGAGGACACGCTCCCCCACCTCGTCGACCGCGGCCCGCACGTCATAGGGCGGGGCGAGCGGGTCGGGCCCGTCGCGCCAGGCGCCGTAACGGAATCGGTTGCCGGACATGCTCACCTCCGCCCCGCGGCCGGCCGGACGCCGGCCGCCGCGATAAAGCCGCTCATGATCAGCTCCCGTAGAGGGTGCGGCCGTCGTCGGTGAGCTCCTTGGCCAGCCGCCTGGTCAGGTGGAGCCCCTCGAGCACGAACTCGATGCCGCTCGCCGCCTGCCCCGGGCTCGGCGCGTCGCCCAGCCCGAGCCGGTCGAGCACCTTGGCCAGGCCGGGCACGGTGCCGATCTGGCCGAGCAGCTCTTCGGCGCTGACCAGGTCACCGGTCTCGATGATCGCGCCCTCGGCGACCAGGTCGGTGAAGCCGGACAGATCGAGACCGGCCAGCCGGGCCCGGAACGTCTCGGCGGTCGCGACCCGCAGCATGTGGGCCAGCACCTCGGTCTCGCGGCCCTCCTCGCCGCTCTCGAACTCGACCTTGCCCCGCAGCGTCGAGGTCACCGAGACGGTGTCGCAGATGCGGGCCACGGCCTCACGCTCGTTGCGCAGGCCGAAACGGCGCAGGGCCGATGCGGCGACGGTCTCGGCGGCCGCGATCGCGAACCGGGCCGAGATGCCCGAGCTGGAGTCGACGGCCGGCGACTCGCGCACGGCCCGGGTGTAGCGGGCGAGGACCTCGACCAGGTGGTCGGGCACGGCCGCGACGAGCGCGGCCTCCTGCCGTACGAGCGCGGTCTCCAGCTCGAGGTCGACCGGGTAGTGGGTGCGGATCTCGGCGCCGAACCGGTCCTTGAGCGGGGTGATGATGCGCCCGCGGTTGGTGTAGTCCTCCGGGTTGGCACTGGCCACGAGCAGCAGGTCGAGCGGCAGCCGCAGCTGGTAGCCGCGGACCTGGATGTCGCGCTCCTCGAGCACGTTGAGCAGCGACACCTGGATGCGCTCGGCCAGGTCGGGCAGCTCGTTGACCGCGAAGATGCCCCGGTTGGTGCGCGGCACCAGGCCGAAGTGAATCGTGTCGGGGTCGCCCAGCGCCCGACCCTGCGCCACCTTGATCGGGTCGACGTCGCCGATCAGGTCGCCGACGCTGGTGTCGGGGGTGGCCAGTTTCTCCCCGTATCGCTCGCTGCGGTGCAGCCAGGAGATCGGCAGGAGGTCGCCGGTCTCGCCGGCCAGCCGCCGGGCCGCGGGGGTCAACGGAAGGTACGGATGTTCGCGGAGCTCGGAGCCGGAGATGTAGGGCGTCCACTCGTCGAGCAGGTCGACCAGCCCGCGGATCAGCCTGGTCTTGCCCTGGCCGCGCTCGCCGAGCAGGACCATGTCGTGGCCGGCGAGCAGGGCCCGCTCGACCTCGGGAAGCACGGTGTCGTCATAGCCGACGATGCCGGGGAAGCGCGGCGCGCCGCTGCGCAGCCGGTCGAGCAGGTTGTCGCGCAACTCCTCCTTGACGGTGCGGAACTCGTGCCCGGAGGCTCGCAGCTCGCCCAGGGTGCGCGGAAGATCGGACGGTGGCGTGGGTGTGATCGCGGTTGGTGCGTCTGTCACCGGGAGAACGCTACTCCGCCGGTGTGACAACCAGTGGCCGTCGATTGGCCCTGGCCCGGTGTTCGATGTGTGGCGAGGATCAAGCCCATGACGGAAATTCAGCGGTACGCGGCCTTCACCGCGGATCCCCGTGGCGGCAACCCCGCCGGGATCGTGCTCGACGCGAGGGGGCTCTCCGACCCCGAGATGCTCGCGATCGCGGCCGGGGTCGGCTACTCCGAGACGGCGTTCATCGTGTCTCCTGAGCCGCCGCCTCCCCCGCCCCGGCACTTGGGTGGGCCGAGTAAAGCAGCCGGCTACGACAACCCCGGCGGCCCGTCCACATACCGGGTGCGCTATTTCAGCCCCGAGATCGAGGTCCCCTTCTGCGGCCACGCCACGATCGCCACCGCGGTCGCGCTCGGGCCCGGCGAGCACGTCTTCACCACCAACGCCGGCGACGTGCCGATCACGGTCGACGAACACGGCCGCGCCACTCTCACCAGCGTCCCCGCCTCGGTCGACGACCTCGAAGCCGGCGACCTCAGCGCGCTCCTCAAGGCCCTGCACTACACCGACTTCGACCTCGACGAGTCACTCCCGCCGAAGGTCGCCTACGCGGGAGCCCACCACCCCGTCATCGCGCTGGGCACCCGCGCGAAACTCGCCGCCCTCGACTACGACGTCGACGCCCTCAAGCAGCTGATGACCGCCAACGGCTGGACCACGATCCAGCTGATCTTCCGGGCGACCGACGACACCTTCGACGTGCGCAACCCGTTCCCGGTCGGCGGCGTCTACGAGGACCCGGCCACCGGCGCGGCCGCCGCGGCTCTCGGCGCCTACCTGCGCGAACTCTGGGTGGTTCCGGACGACGCCGTCCTGAACCTCCGGCAGGGCGACGACATGGGCCGGCCGAGCCGGATCACGGTCACGCTCACCCCGGGCGACGACCGGGTCCGGGTGAGCGGGACGGCCGTGCCGATAACGGGTTGAGCCCGGCACTAAGCTCGACCCCGATATGAGCGCCACGATGATCGTGCGGGACCTCGCCTCCGGGCATGGCGACCGCGCCCTCTTCTCCGGCCTCGACGTGGTGATCGCGCCTGGTGACGTGATCGGCCTGGTCGGGGTCAACGGAGCGGGCAAGACGACCCTTCTGCGTACGCTGGCCGGCCTGGTCCCCGCGGAGAGCGGCACCATCTCGCTCAGCCCGCCCACCGCCACCGTGGGTTATCTCCCGCAGGAGCGGGAGCGCCGGCCGGGCGAGACGGTGCGTGACTTCCTCGGCCGCCGCACCGGCGTCGGCCCGGCCCAGGCCGCGATGGACCGGGCCGCCGAGGCGCTGGCCGCCGGGGACCAGGACGACGGATACTCCGCCGCCCTGGAGCGCTGGCTCGACCTGGGCGGCGCCGACCTCGAGGAACGTGCCGCCGGCCTCGGCCTGCCGTTCCCGCTCGACCAGCCGATGACCGCGCTCTCGGGCGGCCAGGCGGCCCGCGCCGGCATGGCGTCGCTGCTGCTCAGCCGGTACGACGTCTTTCTGCTCGACGAACCGACCAACGATCTCGACCTGGACGGCCTGGCCCGGCTGGAGGAGTTCGTCGGTGGGCTGCGGGCGGGCGCGATGGTGGTCAGCCACGACCGCGAGTTCCTGACCCGCACGGTCACCGCCGTCCTCGAGCTCGACCTGGCCCAGCAGAGGGTCAACCTCTACGGCGGTGGCTACGCGGCCTACCTCGAGGAGCGCGAACGGGCCCGCCGGCACGCCCGCGAGGACTACGAGGAGTTTTCGGGCAAGCGCGAGGACCTGCTCGAACGCGCCCGCATGCAGCGCGCCTGGGCCGACAAGGGCGTCCGTAACGCCCGGCGCAAGGCTCCCGATCCGGACAAGAACAGCAAGCACTTCCACGTGTCGACCTCGGAGAAGCAGGCGGCCAAGGCGCGCCAGACCGAGAAGCTGATCGAGCGCATGGAGGTTGTCGAGGAGCCCCGCAAGGAGTGGGAGCTGCGGATGGAGATCGCGGCGGCGCCCCGGGCCGGCGCGGTGGTGGCGACGATGCGCGACGCGGTGGTGCGGCGGGGCGAGTTCACGCTCGGGCCGGTCACGCTGCAGATCGACTGGGCCGACCGGGTGGCGATCACCGGGGCCAACGGTTCCGGCAAGTCGACGCTGCTCGCGGCCATGCTGGGCCGCCTTCCGACCGAGTCCGGCTCGGCCTCGCTCGGCCCCGGCGTGGTGGTCGGCGAGGTCGATCAGGCGCGCGGTCTCTTCCTCGGCGAGCAACCCCTGATGGCCGCCTTCGGCGAGGCGGTGCCCGCCTTCAGCGACGCTGACGTACGCACGTTGCTCGCCAAGTTCGGCCTCAGGTCCGACCACGTGATCCGCCCCGCGTCGACCCTCTCCCCGGGTGAACGCACGCGGGCGGCCCTGGCGCTGCTGCAGGCCCGCGGGGTCAACCTGCTGGTGCTCGACGAGCCGACCAACCACCTCGACCTGGCGGCGATCGAGCAGCTGGAGTCGGCGCTGGCCACCTACGCGGGCACGCTGTTGCTGGTCACCCACGACCGCCGCATGCTGGAGGCCGTCCACACCAACCGCCACCTGGAAGTGGACGCCGGCAAGGTCCGGCAATGAGGCTCACGGCGCGTCGGCGGTGAACGGCTCGCTCAGCGGACCCTCGTTGCCGGAACGGTCGAGCCCGCTCAGGCAGTAAACCGCGTCACCGGCCGGCGGGGCCGGGTCGGCGACCGCTGAACCGGCCCGTCCGGTGGCGACCAGCTTCGCCGCCGCCCCGTCGACGCGATAGAGCGCCCAGCTCGTCGCCGCCGCGCCGTCGCCGGCCCTGGTCTGCAGGTCAAGGACGCCGCGCGTTCCGCGATGCGCCGACACGAGCCGGGGTGCGCCCGGCGGCGCGGCGGGCAACCGCTTCATGACCGGGACCAGCGCCGGCGTGCCGTAAAATTTGTCCCGATATCTGGTGACCGCGCCGAGCTTGTTCTGGCGGACCTGCGTGGCCGAATAGTGCACCTGCCCCAGCACCGCCGGATATTTCCCGTCCAGCGTCATCTGCTTGACCAGTTGCGACGGATCACTCCACGCGCCCGGTTCACCGACCCGGTAGTCGGCCTCACCGATGTAGAGCTGCACCCCGGTGCCCTGCACCACCTTCGACCACCACGGCAGCAGCTTGGCGTAGTCGGCCTTGGCGAACCCGATCTGCCAGTAGAGCTGCGGCACGATGTAGTCGAGCCAGCCCTCCTTCACCCATTTGCGGGTGTCGGCGTACTGGGCGTCGTAGCTCTCCAGGCCGTTGGTCGGCGACCCGGCCGGGTCGGTCGAGGAGTTGCGCCAGATGCCGAACGGGCTGACCCCGAACTTCACCCACGGCTTGAGCTGCTTGATCCGCTGATCCATCTCGCGCATGAACGTGTCGATGTTGGCGCGCCGCCAGTTCGCCCGCGACTTCCCGGCGCCCCACTTGGCGAAGCTCGCGTTGTCCGGAAAGTCCTGCCCCTTCTCCGGATACGGGTAGAAGAAGTCGTCGAAGTGCACGCCGTCGACGTCGTACTTCTGGACCGCCTCGAGGATCGAGTCCTCGACGTACTCGCGCGCGGACGGGTTGCCCGGGTCGTAGTAGAACCGGGCGGTCCTGCCGGTCGGGTAGGCGATCGCCCAGTCCTTGTGCTTGAGCAGCGGGTTGGTCGGCGCCAGCTTGGCGAACGAGGCGCCCGGGCCGTCGGGGCCGGGCTGGGTGCCCCGGAACGGGTTGAACCAGGCGTGGAACTCCAGGTTGCGGGCGTGCGCCTCGCTGACCATGAACGCCATCGGGTCCCACCCGGGCGACCTGCCGTCCCGCTTGCCGGTCAGCCACTCCGACCAGGGCGCGTACTGCGACGGCCAGAAGGCGTCGCCGCTCGGGCGTACGTGCACGAAGATCGCGTTGTGGTTCTGCGCGACCGCCAGGTCGAGCCATTTCTCGTATTCGGCCTTGATCTGGGCCTCGGACTCGCCCGGCCTGGCCGGAAAGTCCAGATTCAGCACCGTGGTCAGCCACATACCGCGCAGCTGGCGCGGGGCGGCCGCGGGCACCGAACCGCACCGGCCGACCTCGCCCACCGCCGGTCCGATCGCCGGCGGCCGCGACGAGGACACCACCGGAGCGTGATAGGTCGCGGCCCGCAACAGCCCGACACCGAGCACCGCGACGACGAACAGCACGGCGGCGAGCAGCAGGACGAGCTTGAGAGGCGGACGTCGACGCATGTCGAACAGTCTGCCTTGCCCCTCCCGGACGGCCGGACCGCCGTAGAGTCCGCGTTGTGACGGTCATCGTGGTAGGAGCCGGGATCTCCGGCCTGGCCTGCGCCAGAGAAATTCTCGACGCCGGGATCCCGGTCCGGGTCATCGAACGGGCGCCGGCCGTCGGCGGCCGGCTGGCGAGCGTACGCATCGACGGGCGCATCGCCGACGTCGGCGCGGCCTATGTGACCGCCGACGATCCCGCGTTCCTGGGGCGGCTGCAGACCTGGCGGATCGACGGGCTGGCGCACCCGTGGACCGACACGTTCCGCGGCCAGCACGGGCCCGGGCCGATGCGCTGGGCGGCTCCGGGCGGGCTGCGCAGCCTGGCCGAAGACCTGGCCCGCGAGCTGCAGATCACGCTCGGCACCGAGGTGACCGAGCTGCCCGAGGCCGACGCGGTGGTGCTCGCGATGCCGGGGCCGCAGGCGTTGCGGATCGCCGACCTCGCCCCGGCCCGGGAACAGTCCTGGCTGCCGTCGTTGGCGGTCGTCCTGACGTACCCGGAACGGGTCTGGGCCGATTTTCACGGCGCCTTCGTGAACGACCATCCGATCGTGGCGACGATCTGCGACGACGGCGACCGGCGCGGTGACCGGGCGCCGGTGCTGGTCGCCCACGCCACGCCCGAGTTCGCGGCCGACGGCGACAGCTCCAAGCTGGCCGCCGCGGTCGGCGAGATCCTCGGCATCGACCAGACGCCGCGGATCGCCGAGTTCCCGTGGCCCTACGCCACGCCGTCGCCCGGGCCGGCCGGCTTCGCGCGCGCCGGCAACGTCTATCTGTGCGGGGACGCCTACGGCAAGCCGCGCGTGCAGACGGCCTGGCTCAGCGGCCGGGCCGTCGCCCGCGCCATCGTTTCCGAGCACCGGCCCTCAGAGCACTGACTTGTAGACCGCCATCGTGTCGGCCGCGATGCGCGACCAGCTGAACCTGGTGACCGCCCGCTCGCGACCGGCCAGGCCCATCTTCCTGGCCCGCTGCGGGTCGCGGATCAGCTTGGTCATAGCGGCGCCGAAATCGGCCACGAACTTGTCCGGGTCGACCGGGGTGCCGGTGCCGTCGGTCAGCTGCTCGATCGGCACCAGCAAGCCGGTCTCGCCGTCGGCCACCACCTCGGGGATGCCGCCGGTCGCGGTCGCCACCACGGCCGTCTCGCAGGCCATCGCCTCGAGGTTGACGATGCCCATCGGCTCGTAGATGGACGGGCAGACGAAGATCGTGGCGTGCGTGAGCACCTGGATGACCTCGTGCTTGGGCAGCATCTCCTGCACCCAGATCACGCCGTGCTCGTCGCGGGCCTCCCGCAGCTCGCGGGCCAGGCCCTCGACCTCCTCGGCGATCTCCCTGGTGTCCGGCGCGCCGGCCAGCAGCACGATCTGCGCCTCGCTCGGCAGGTCGTGGCAGGCCCGCATCAGGTAGGGCAGGCCCTTCTGGCGGGTGATGCGGCCGACGAAGACCACGCTCGGGCGGCCGAGGTCGATGCCGAGCCGCTCGATCACGTCGGTGCCCGGGTCGGGCTGGTAGAGCTCGGTGTCGATGCCGTTGTAGACCACCCGGATCTTCTCCGGGTCGACCGTCGGGTACGCGGCGAGGACGTCCCGCTTCATGCCCGCCGAGACGGCGACGATCGCGTCCGCGTTTTCGATCGCGACCCGCTCGCAGAACGAGGACAGCGCGTAACCGCCGCCGAGCTGCTCGGCCTTCCACGGCCGCAGCGGCTCCAGGCTGTGGGTGGTCACGACGTGGGGTACGCCGTACAGCAGCTTGGCCGTGTGACCGGCGAAGTTCGCGTACCAGGTGTGGCTGTGCACGACGTCGGCGCCCTCGCACCCGGCGGCCATCTCCAGATCGACGCCCATGGTGCGCAGCGCCGCGTTGGCCCCGGCCAGCCCGGCCGGCTCGGGGTAGGCCGTGACGCCCGGCTCGCTGCGCGGCGCACCGAAGCAGTGCACCCGCACGTCGGCCAGCGGCCGCAGGTCACGGGACAGGTATTCCAGGTGCACGCCGGCGCCGCCGTACACCTCGGGCGGGTATTCACGGGTGATCAGATCGACGCGCAGCTCAGTCACGCCCTCACCCTAACGTCGGGCGGGTCCGAAGCTGTTCAGGACCACCGTCCATTTGCCGAACAGGCCGGCCCAGTCGTCGCGCGGGCAGCGCCACTCCACGCGGAACGTCCGGGCGCCCAGGGTGATCACGTCCTGCTGGGCGCGCATCGGCCCGGTGGACGGGTCGCGATAGGTGTATTCCCAGTCGGCGTCGGCGCTGCCCGGATGCTGGCCGATGTTGAGCCGCGAGTATTCGTCGAGCCTGGTCGCCGCCTCGTCGGCGGTCAGCCCGGCGGCCAGGTTGGCCGGCGGCGACTTCCACAGCGTGATGCGCAGGCTCAGCGCACCCTTGGTGAACAGGGCGCCCGGCCCGCGGTGCCAGCCGTTGGGCACCGCCACCCGGTAGACGTTGTCGGGGCTGGTCCACCAGGTGAAGCCCGCGGGAAGCTGGTCGTGTGGCGCCGCCGGGACCGCCGTCGTGGGCGGCGCCACGCTGAGCGCCGGCGTGGCGGCCGGATGCTCGGGGCGCGGGGCGGCGACGGCCACCGCGGCGGTGCCACCCGCGGCGACCACCACCGCGGCCACGATGGCCAGCCGGCGGCCACGGCCGGCATAGCGCCGGGCGGCGGCGCTGATGCGTACCGGACCCGGGACGCGCTTGCGCGGCACCGGCTCGGGCCCGGGCTCGACCACGGCCGGGGTGGACGGCAGGATGACCCGGCGCAGCGCGTTCTCCGCCTCGGCCGGGCTGAGCCGCCGGGCCGGGTCGCGCCGCAGCATGCGCTCGAGCACCGGGGCGAGCGGTCCCGCGTGCTCGAACGGATCGGGCGGCTCGGTGTCGAGCGCCCGCAGCGTGTCGTCGGTCGTCGCCCGCGTGTAGGGCGCCCGGCCCTCGACCGCGTGGTAGAGCGTCGCACCGAGCGACCACAGGTCGGAGCGCTCGGTCGAGGTGTTGTCGAACAGCCGCTCCGGCGCCACGTACTTCGGCGAGCCCAGGATGATGCCGGCCTCGGTCAGCGCGGCGACGCCGGGCCCGGTCACCGCCGGGCCGAAGTCGTTGAGCACGATCCGCCCGTCCGGGCAGACCAGCACGTTGCCCGGCTTGACGTCGAGGTGCAGCAGCCCGGCCTGCCCGGCCG
The DNA here is from genome assembly GCF_040682075.1 of Actinoplanes sp. NPDC051411. NCBI lineage: Bacteria > Bacillati > Actinomycetota > Actinomycetes > Micromonosporales > Micromonosporaceae > Actinoplanes > Actinoplanes sp. NPDC051411. Next base: position 20,517 of record NZ_JBFBAD010000145.1, read on the forward strand.
CGGCCAGGCCGTCGAGCACGGCCAGCCCGATCATCGCCACCCGGGCCGGAGGCTGCGGGCCGTCCTCCTCGATCACCTCGAGCAGCGACCGCGACGGCACGTACTCCATGACGATCCACGGGTCGTCGTCGTCCGACTCGGACACGACGTCGATCACCCGCACGACGTTGGGATGCATGATGCGCCCGACCGCGCGGGCCTCGGCCACCGCGTGCTCGCGCACCAGCGACCGCTCCTCGGCCGACAGGGCCTCGGGCAGCACGCTCTTCTTCAGGGCGACCTCACGGTCGACCAACTCGTCGGTGCCCAGCCAGACATGGCCCAGGCCCCCGCTCCCGAGCGGCCGGACCACGCGGTAGCGCCCGGCAACGAGCTGTCCCGCTGCTGTCTGGCCCTCCGTCGTCGTCATCCGATCCCCAGATCTGTTCGACTCCGCCAAGTCGCACCCCAGACGGTACCGGATGGAAGCCCTCCCATACCGGCCCGGAATCGGGGGCAGTTCGGCGGATTACCACTGGTCCGCACGGAGGAAGACCGGCTTCGATATCGGTTGTACCGTCGCGGGCGGAACCTGTCCGTCAGAGCGTTACCGACCTCGCAATGGGCAAAGACACGGAGCTCACAACATGCCTAAGCACGGAGGAAGCCCGCGGATCTGGCGCTGGTTATGCGCCGGCCTGGTCGCCGCGCTGCCCATCGGCGCCGCAGTCGCGCTGCACAAACCGGACAATCCCCACGCGGTCGGCACCTTCCACGACGACAGCGCGATGTTCGTGCCGGCCGCGGAGCAGAACACCTCGGCCGACCAGGCCATCCGCCTGCAGGCCCTGCTCGGCCAGCACTCGGTGCTCGCCGCCGACCTGATGCGCAGCCGCATCCGGGGCGACGACGACTTCGTGCAGGCCGCCAACGCCGCCCTCAACAAGAACACCGACGACATGTCGGCCCTGGTCGGGCAGCTGTTCGGCGCCGGCGCGGCCAAGGCGTTCTCGCCCATGTGGTCGCAGCACATCGTCGGCCTGGTCACCTACGCCGGCGCGCTGGCCGACCACAACGATTCCGAGCGCAAGACGGCCAAGGCCGAGCTCCTGGAATACGAGAACAAACTGGCCGACTTCTTCTCCGGCGCCTCCAAGGGCCGCCTGCCCCAGGCCGACGCCCGGGCGGCCGTCCACATGCATGTCGACCATCTGACCGGGCAGGCCGACGCGTACGTCGCCAAGGACTACGCGACCGCCGACAAGCTCTACCGGGAAGGCTTCCAGCACACGTACGCGCTGGGCCTCGCCCTCGACAACGCCCTGCTGCCCAAGGCCGACGTGGCCGTGCTCCAGCAGCCGATCTGGCGCCTGCGCTCCCAGCTCGGCGAGCTGCTGGCCGAACACGCGGTGCTGATCGAGGACACGACCCGGGCGGCGGCCAGCAACACCCCCGACTTCAACGCGGCCGGCGACGAGATGAACGCCAACACGCAGGACATGTCGGCCGCGATCGGCACGCTGTTCAGCGCGTCCGCGGGCAAACAGTTCCAGACCATGTGGGCGTCGCACGTCGACGCGCTCGTCTCGTACGGCGCGGCGACCGCGGCCAAGGACCGCGGCCGGCAGCAGGCCGCGAAGATCCGGCTGGCCACCTTCGAGACCCAGATGTCGACGTTCCTGGGCGGGGCGACCAACCACAAGCTGACCGACGCGCAGTACGCGGCCGCCCTGCGCGACCATGACCAGATGCTGATGCAGCACGCCGACGCCTACGCGGCCAAGGACTACGTCAAGGCCCACGACGTCGGTTACGACACCTACAACCACATGTTCGAACTGGCCCGCACGCTGGCCGACGCGTTCGGCGAGTCGGTGGCCGAGAAGCTGCCGCAGGGCGGGGCCCAGACCGGCTACGGCGGCGAGGCCGGCCTCGTGGCGACCTGGTGATGGTGGCCCGCAGGTTCCGGGTCCCGCTGCTCGCGGCAGCGGCCCTGGTGCTGGTGGCCGTGGCGGCGGTCGTGATCCTAACCGCCGTCCGGTCGCCGGGCTCCACCCACCCGGCGGCCGCCCCGCCCGGGGCCCCGGTCGCCGGTGCGCCCAACCCGGCCGACTCGTTCAAGTCGGTCCGGACGTACGACGACGTCGCCGCGCCGGTCCGCATCCGCATCCCGGCCCTGCACGTCGACAGCAAGCTGATCAACCTCGGCCTGCGGTCCGACGGCAGCGTCGCCGTGCCGCCGCGCACCGACATCGCCGGCTGGTACGACGGCGGCCCGAAGCCGGGCCAGCCCGGACCGGCGGTGATCCTCGGGCACGTCGACTCGACGGACGGCCCCGGCATCTTCATCGGCCTGCACGCCGTGAAGGCCGGCACGGAGATCCGGGTCGACCGGGCCGACGGCAGTTCGGTCACCTTCACCGTGACAAAAGTGCAGAAGGTGCTGAAGACCAAGTTCCCGACCGACCTGGTCTACGCGCCCACCCTCGACCCGACGCTGCGGCTCGTCACCTGCGGCGGCAGCTTCGACCCGGCGAAAGGGAGCTACCGCGACAATGTCATCGCGTTCGCCGTGGAAAAGTAGGGCCGCGCTGGCCCTCGTGCTGCTGGCCGCGCCGGTCCTGAGCGCCGGCCCGGCCGTCGCCGCCGACATCCCGCTGCCCGTCGAGGCGGTCTTCCCGGGCGCCAAGACCAGCACGGTGGTCGTCGACCTGAGCGCCAGCGACGACAAGACCGGCACCCTCACCGTCACCGCGGGCGGCCAGGCCCAGAAGGCCACCCTGGTCCCGGTCGTCTCCTCCGGACTCGCCCTGGCCCTCGTGGTCGACGACGCCCGGCCCGGCGCGGCCAACCTCCCCGCCTGGACGAGCGCGGCCGCCCGGTTCAGCCTCGCCGCCCCGCCCGACACCCAGGCCGTGGTCGTCTCGTCGGCCGCCCCGGCCACCGTCCTCGGCACGCCGCAGGTCGGCCCGACCGGCGTCGTCGGCACCCTCACCGGCATGACCGCCCACGGCACCCGCGACACGGCGGCCGCCCTCACCCTGGCCGCCAGACAGTTCCCCGGCGCCGCCCCCGGCCGCCGCGTCGTCGTGCTCTACACCAGCGCACCCGACGCCGGCCTCCTGCCGGCCGAAGAACTGAGCGCCCAGTTCCGCGCCGCCGGCACGATCCTGGTCGTGGTCGGCACCGCGGGCGGCAGCTCCTACTGGGCCGCCGCCACCGAGGGCACCGGCGGCTTCTTCGCCCCGGCCGGCAACCCGGTCGTCGTGCCCGCCCTCGACCAGGTGCAGACCTCCCTGGCCGCCCGCTACCTCGTCCAACTCGCCACCCCGGCCCGCCTCCCGGCCCAGGTGTCGGTCAGAGTCAAGACCGCCGACGCGACGTTCAGCGGCCCGGCCGACATCCCGGTCACCGCCGCGCCCCAGGCCGGCGCCGACCAGGGCGGCCCGCCGGTCTGGTGGTGGGCGGGAGGCGCGCTCCTCGTGGTCCTGCTGGCGGCCGGCGTCGCCCTCCCGCTGCTGCGGCCCCGCCGCCCGGTGCCGGCCGCCCCCGCGGCCGACCCTTCTCCCGTACGCGGGCGGGTCGCCGTGCCCGGAGCGGCCCCCGGACGCCCCGCGGTGCCGCCGGCCCCACCCACCGACGAGACCTGAACGCCTTACCCGGGCGGGGTCGCCACGCCGAAGCGGACCGCCCACGCCGAAGCGGGCCGCAGACGCCCTGCGGTGCCGGCCACCCGTGGCCGCCTCTCCGCGGCCACCCACCCAGCGCCACCGGCCACTGCCACCACCCAGTGCTGCCACCCCGTGCCGCCCACCCACGGCCGCCCACCCACGGCCGCCCACCCACGGCCGCCCACCCACGGC
>NZ_JBFBAD010000146.1:0-24345 GCF_040682075.1 Actinoplanes sp. NPDC051411
CGACGGCTCCGGCCACGGGCTCAACGGCCAGATCGGCAACGAGGTCGGCGTCGGCTCCCGCTACCAGGGGGCACTCGGCTTGCGGGTGGGGGGCCGCCCTCCGCACACCCCCCCCGCCCCCCCCCCCCACGAAAGGGTGGCCTCTCCTCCGAGAACCAGGAGGGGCCACCCTTTCGTCGTGCCGAGCCGCCGGCCACCTTCGAAAACGGTGGGATGATCGGCGCAAAGGGCCGCACGAAAGTCGGGCAACCGGTGCCGTAGACGGCATATCCCCGCGTCGTTTTACCGCTTTAAGGTTGTCGAATGCCGACCGGTGGAAACAGCGCCCTTCAGATCATCGCGTACGTCCTGGCTTCCGTGCTGTTCGCCTATGGCGGCGGACGCGTCCATCAGTGGTACAAGCACAGCATGGACCGGGACCGATCATTCCGGGAGGGATACAGCCACGGCTATCACGCCCTTTTCGCCGTCGCCGCCCGCAACACGCGACTCAAGTCGGACCGGCCCGGTCCGATCGGCCAGGACGACCCGGACCGGCACGCCCCCGAGGCATTCCGGGGCTCAAGCGGATGAAGAAAACCGAAGCGGATTACAAACCGCCGAGCCCGGCCGCTCGTGGCAGGCCGGGCCCGGCGGTAGCCGGAGAGCGTCAGCTCAGGCGTTCGACGATCATCGCCATGCCCTGGCCGCCGCCGACGCACATCGTCTCGAGGCCGATGGTCTTGTCGTGCCAGTCGAGGGAGTTGAGCAGGGTGCCGGTGATGCGGGCGCCGGTCATGCCGAACGGGTGGCCGACCGCGATCGCGCCGCCGTTGACGTTGAGCTTGTCGAGCGGGATCCCCAGGTCCTTGTACGACGGGATGACCTGGGCCGCGAAGGCCTCGTTGATCTCGACCAGGTCGATGTCGTCGATGGTCATCCCGGCCCGGGCCAGGGCCTGCTGGGAGGCGCCGACCGGCCCCAGGCCCATGATCTCCGGGCTGAGGGCGGTGACGCCGGTCGAGATGATCCGGGCGAGTGGCGTGATGCCCAGCTCGCGGGCCTTGGTGTCGCTCATGACGACGACCGCGGCGGCGCCGTCGTTGAGCGGGCAGCAGTTGCCGGCGGTGACGCGGCCGTCGGGGCGGAAGACCGGCTTCAGCCCGGCCACGCCCTCGACGGTGACGCCGGGGCGGGGGCCGTCGTCCCTCGAGACGACCGTGCCGTCGGGCAGCGTGACCGGGATGATCTCGCGCTCCCAGAAGCCGTCGGCGATCGCCTTCTCGGCCAGGTTCTGCGAGCGGACGCCGAACTCGTCCATCTCCTCGCGCGAGACGCCCTTGATCTGGGCGAGGTTCTCGGCGGTCTGTCCCATCGCGATGTAGATGTCGGGCGCTGCCCCGTCCAGGCGCGGGTCGTGCCAGGTCTGACCGCCGGCGGCCGAGGCCGCGGTGCGCTCCATCGCGGAAGCGAAGTACGGGTTCTGCCACCCGCCGCCGACCAGGGCCTGCGCCTCGGAGGGAAGCCCGTCGGAACTGCCCCGCGCGAACCGGGAAACCGTCTCGACTCCGGCCGAGACGAAGATGTCGCCCTCGCCCGCCTTGATCGCGTGGAACGCCATCCGGGTCGTCTGCAGCGACGACGAGCAGTAGCGCGTGATCGTGGCGCCGGGCAGGCCGTCGAGCCCGAGCTTGGTGGCGACCACGCGGGCCATGTTGAAGCCTTGTTCGCCGCCGGGCAGGCCGCAGCCCAGGTAGAGGTCCTCGATCAGCGTGCGGTCGAGCTGCGGCACCTTGCTGAGCGCCGCGTCGACGATGGTGGCGGTGAGGTCGTCGGGACGCAGGTCCCTCAGCGATCCCTTGACGGCGCGGCCGATCGGGGAGCGGGCGGTGGCGACGATGACAGCTTCCGGCATGGCACCACGTTAACTCGCCGGTAACTTAGCGGGAAGACGGGATTTGTCACAGGCGTGACATGGCCGCCTTGGCGACCGCCGGGTAGAGAGCGTGGGCCCAGACCCGGTAGCCGTCGGCCGACGGGTGGAAGCCGTCGTAGCAGAGCGTGCCCGCGTCGGCCCGGAACACCGCGCCGGTCTCGAGCGCCAGGTCGACCACCACGCCGCCCGCCTCCTCCACGGCCTTGGCCTGCGCTTTTGCCATGCGGCGGCCGAGCATGCCGGCCACCTGGCGCAGCGGCGGCGCGATCGAGCGGAGAGCACCCAGGTCGGGACAGGTGCCGACGACGACCTGCACGCCCGCGTCACGCAACCGTCGCACCGCCTGCCCGAGCTGACCGGCCGCCTCCTCGGGCGCGCGCAGGCTGGTCGCGTCGTGCGCGCCGATCAGCACCACGGCCACGTCGGGATGGTCGCCGAGCAGGGCCCGCGCGACCTGGGTGGCGAGGTCGGCCGACCGGGAGCCGGCCACGCCGACGCTGGAGAGCAGGACGTGGCGCTCGTTCGCGTCCGAGCCGCCCTCGGAGAGCAGGCGGGCCAGCTGACCGCCGACGGTCTCGGAGAGCCACTCGACACCGACCCCGATCGCCGCCGAGTCACCGAGCAGCACCAGCCGGAGCGCGGGGGCCGACACCGGGCCCATCGACGTGCGCAGGGCCAGGCCCATGGTCGGCTTGGCGTAACGCCGGGCCTTGGCGGCGAGCATCTCGCCCGCGAGCAGGGCGAACCCGCCCACACCCGCGGCGAGTAGACCGGCCGTCGCCGCCTTGCCGATGCGTGCGTTGAGCCCAGCCATGTCGCCCCCTGCCCGGAAAACTCAGTGATCCTCTGGGGTCCAGCCTACGGCGCTGGAGGCCGAGCGGCCGCTCGGAACGGGTGCGGTCTCGGTGCCGCCGGGGCTCCGGTGGTGGCCGAACCACTGCCGCGGCTCCCCGAACCAGGGGTGGCGCCGCAGCACGGCCCACCGCCCGGCCGGCCCGCGCGCGGCGCTGACCTCGGTGCCGGCCGCGCGTACGGCCTCCTGAGCCGCCTCGGGCAGGCTGCGCACGCCGACCTCGGCCGCCGGGCGATCGTCCACCACGCCCCGACCGTCTTCGCTCAGCGCGGCCAGCAGGGTCGGCAGCACCACGGCGGCGGCCCGGGCATAACCCTCGGCCGACGGGTGGAAGTGGTCGGACGAGAACATGCGCACCGGGTCGGCGGCGAACATCGGGCCGAGCAGGTTGCCCAGCGACACCGTGCGGCCCCCGGCCTCGACCACCGCCACGGTCTGCTCGGCGGCCAGGTCGCGGCTCCACTTGCGGGCCAGCCAGCGCAGCGGCGGCTTGATCGGCTGGATCGCGCCGATGTCGGGGCAGGTGCCGACGACGACCTTGCAGCCGGCGGCCCGCAGGCGGCGCACGGCGTCGCCCAGATGGCGTACGGCCGCGGCGCGCGCCGAGATGTGGGTGACGTCGTTGCCGCCGATCAGGATGATCGCGACGTCGGGCTCGTATTCGAGGGCGGCGTCCACTTGGTAGGGCAGGCCGGACGACATCGAGCCGACGACGGCCACCCGGTGCAGCCGCACCGGGCGGTGCAGCCGCCGGGAAACCCCGGTGGCCAGGAGCGCCCCCGGCGTCTCGCGCGGACGGTGTACGCCGTACCCCGCGGCCGAGGAGTCGCCGAGGATGACCATCTTGATCGCCGGGCCGCCGAACTTCGGACCGTAGACCCCGTCACCGCGGGGCGGGGGCGCCTCGGCCATCGGGATCACCTTGCGCGCGTCCGCGGCCTGGCGCAGAAGCAGCCCGACCGACAGCGCGGCCACCCCCGCGACCGTGCCGGTGACCCCGCCCGCGATCTGCCCGGCCAGCTTGATCCGGCGTCGATCCTCGGTGCTGAGCTGGATGACGCTCACGTACCCCTCCCCGTTGCCCCTGGCTTCGAGGCTAACGCGTGGCGTCGACGGGCAATCATGGCGCGCCTAAGTAATGCTTGAGGGACGACAGAGGAGTTGGGGAATGGCTAAGACGCTGAAACGAACGGCGGCCTTCACGGCGCTGACCAAGGCGTTGGTCTCCGGTGCCCGGGGTGGTCCCTCGATCGGCAAACGGGTGGCCGCGCTGCCCCGCATGCTCAAGGCCACCGCCAAGGGGCAGTACGACGGCGGCATGCGGGTGGCCCTGATGGCGGCCGCCACGGCGTACGTGATCTCGCCGATCGACCTCATCCCGGAGGCGATCTTCCTGATCTTCGGACTCGCCGACGACGCCGTGATGATCGCCTGGCTGGCGGGCACCGTGCTGAGCGAGACCGAGCGCTTCCTGGAGTGGGAGAAGCAGCGGGCACGCACCGTCGTAGTCTGAGGTGTGAGCTATTACGACAACGTCGTCGAAATGATCGGCAACACGCCCCTGGTCAGGCTCAACAGCGTGACCGAGGGGATCGCCGCGACCGTGCTCGCCAAGGTCGAATACCTCAACCCGGGCGGATCGGTGAAGGACCGCATCGCGCTGCGGATGATCGAGGACGCCGAGCAGGCGGGCCTCCTGAGACCGGGCGGCACGATCGTGGAGCCGACCAGCGGAAACACGGGCGTCGGCCTGGCCCTGGTGGCCCAGCGGCGCGGCTACAAATGCGTGTTCGTCTGCCCGGACAAGGTCAGCGAGGACAAGCAGAACGTCCTGCGGGCGTACGGGGCCGAGGTCGTGGTCTGCCCGACTGCGGTCGCACCGGAAGACCCGCGCTCCTACTACAACGTCTCCGACCGGCTGGCCCGCGAGATCCCGGGCGCCTGGAAGCCGGATCAGTACAGCAATCCGGCCAACCCGCGGTCCCACTACGAGGAGACCGGCCCCGAGCTGTGGAAGCAGACCGACGGGCAGATCACCCATTTCGTGGCCGGGGTCGGCACCGGCGGCACGATCAGCGGCGTCGGGCGCTACCTGAAGGAGCAGGGCGACGTGCGCGTGATCGGCGCCGACCCGGAGGGCTCGGTCTACTCCGGCGGCACCGGCCGGCCCTACCTGGTCGAGGGCGTCGGCGAGGACTTCTGGCCCACGACGTACGACCGCGGCATCTGCGACGACGTCATCGAGGTCTCCGACTCGGACTCGTTCGAGATGACCCGCCGGCTGGCCCGCGAGGAGGGCCTGCTGGTCGGTGGCTCGTGCGGGATGGCCGTGGTGGCCGCGCTCGAGGTGGCCCGCAAGGCCGGCCCGGACGACGTGGTCGTGGTGCTCCTGCCGGACGGCGGCCGCGGTTATCTGTCCAAGATCTTCAACGACGACTGGATGGCCCGGTACGGCTTCCTGCACGCGACCGGCAGCGAGCCCAAGGTGGCCGACGCGCTCGAGGGCAAGGCCGGCCGCATCCCGCCGCTGGTCCACGTGCACCCGACCGAGACGGTCCGCGACGCGATCGACTACATGCGGGAGTACGGCGTCTCCCAGCTGCCGGTGCTCAAGGCCGAGCCGCCGGTGGTGACCGGCGAGGTGGCCGGCTCGATCGCGGAGAAGGACCTGCTCGACGCCCTGTTCACCGGGCAGGCCCACCTGCACGACACGATCGAGCGGCACATGGGCGACCCGCTGCCGATGATCGGCGGCGGCCAGCCGGTCGGGGAGGCGGTCGCGCTGCTGGAGAAGGCGGACGCCGCGCTGGTGCTCATCGACGGCAAGCCGGCCGGCGTGCTGACTCGGCAGGACCTGCTGGTTCACCTGACGTAACCGGGCGGGGCAGCGGGGAGATCGTCGTTCGGCGATACTCCTTCGCCGTGGATGACAAAGACCCGTTCGCCGGTCTCGAGGACTGGGGCAAGAAGGCCGAGAAGCGTGTCCGGCGGGAGCGCCGACAGCGCCTCGGCTTCTGGGCCCTGGCGATCGCGGTGGCCGCGCTGGTCGTCGTGGCGGTCGTTCCCGGACTGAAGTCGGCTGTCCTCGGCAACCGGGAATCGGCCGGCGGCGCCGTCCCGTACCCGACGCAGAGCGTGCCGTCCGGCGTCAGCGTGAAAACGACGCAGAGTGCCGCCCCGACCGATGCCTTCGCCGGGTCGCCGGCGGCTCTCTATCCGAAGGGCGCCGCCGGCATCTCGATGCCGGCGGCGGCCAGGACCGGCGTTTTCTCCGCCGCCCAGGTGGGTGCGGACCTCAAGAAGGTACGCGCGGCCATGATCGCGGGACGGCTCGATCCTCAGATGCTGACCGGGCACAAGCCGGACAAGTACCTGGCCCTGCTCGCCCCGAACGCCCGCCCGGAGATCAAGACCTGGTTCGCGGGCAAGGACCGGTCCACGGTGGCGACCTGGATCGACCCGTCGGTGCACCTCGACCCGTCCGAGCAGCCCCGCGTCAGCGGCCGCACCACGTACCGGACGGTCAAGATCGGCGACATCGCCTATCTGCGGATCACCACCAACTACATCTGGGTCTACGCGTTCGAGGGCCCGCAGCACCCGCTCGCCGCCGAGCACGACCAGATCGACTGGGACTTCCCCGACACCCACAACCTCCGGGCCGGCGATCGGGGCATGTGGATCCGCAACGTCGACGCCTACAGCGCCCTGGTGGACTGCTCGGCCGCCGGCCGGGGGCTGCTGGCGCCGACCCGGACGGACAGCGCGCCGGCCGTCGCGCCGTCCAACACCGAGGACCCCGACAACTACCTGCGCGCCGACCACTCCCTCGACATCGGTGACGACTGCGGGAACTCGCCCAAGTAGTGCGACGCGGCGGCGGCAAACGGCGGTTGTCTGATCGGCATGGCTGGCAACGTGTTCCGGGCGCGAGCGATGCCGGCGCGGACCGCCGGCATCCGGCCCGATCAGGTCCGCGACGTGCTCGACGTGCGCGACGACGCGGTCGCCGCACTGACCGTACTGGCCCTGATCGCGCGCATGCTGCGCGAGCTGCTCACCGACCGGCCGGACCGTGGCTACCCGCTGAGCGCCGCCGCGATCACGGTCGGGGCGGTGAAGGTGGCCCTGCCGATGCGCTGCGGGCGCCTCGGCCGGGCCTGCCCGCTCCCGGCCGATCCGGCCGTCGTCGCCACCTACGAGACGGCGGTCGCGAGGGTGCTGACCGCGCTCGACGACATCGACCCGCCCCCGGCCCCGGTGCGGGCCCGCCGGCGCCCGCCCAGCGTCGGCAAGCGCGCCGGCTCGCTCGGCGGCCTGCGGAAGGCGGTCCGGGCCACCGATCTCGCCCGGACCGCCGCCCAGGACCTCTCCGACGAGCTGTACGCCATCGCCGTCGACGTGTGCGGCTTCGACCTCTCCGAACTGGTCGTCGACGAACTCGAACTGATCGAGGGCTTCGTCTGGGACAGCACCACCCGGTGGCCGCGGCCGCTGGTCGACCCGGTGTTCGCCCGGTCGGTCTTCAACGGGGACGGCACGATGATGGTGCGCGCCCCGGCGATGCTCATCTGGCCAGGTGACTGACGGCCGTCCAGCCCGGGTCGGGCGTCACCTTCATGCGGATGCGGCCGTCCGGCCAGTCGAGGAGCAGCGGTTCGAGCACCGCGGCGGCGGCCGGGCGCTCGGCGTACAGGTGGGTGGTGCGCACGCCGTCCGACGTCTCGTGGGCGACCACGACCGCACCGTCGACCCGGGCGTCGATCCGGTCCTCCAACGCGTAGAGCGCCGGGAAGGCGTCCTCGGCCGGGAAGCCGTTCTCGTCCCGCGACCGGTAGGGCACGTCGATCCGGATGTGCAGGTCGTAGGCCGGCCACCGGGCCGCCTTGAGCGGCGTCTGCACCAGGGCGACCAGCGGCCGGCCCTTCCGGGTGCCGGCCAACGTGGACCACAGCGCCTCGCCGTCGGCCGGGATCACGCCGGCGACCACGCCGGCCAGCGCGGCCGCGGTCAGATCGGGGCCCGGCTCGGTCGCCGTGCTGATCGCGCCGATCCAGATCTCGACCCGGTCCTCGCCGAGCGCCCAGTCGAGGGACAGGAAGGCGACCTGCAGGCGGGCCTCCTCGGGCAGCCCCGGGAAGACGGGGTGCCAGACCGTGACGTGCACGGCGTTCGCCTCGGTGTCGACCACCCCGGCGAACCGCAGCTCACCCAGGTCGAGCCGGTGACCGGCGAGGTCGAGGACGGCCCCGTCGAGCGCGCCGGGATCGCCCTGGCGGGTCGACGCGTACCCGAAGGTGCCGTCGGCGTCCGGCGCGGCCCGGCGCCACCGCTCGGCCAGCGACCGCAGGCCGGCGTCGCCGGCCGAGGTGACCACGAGCCGGTGCGCGGTGTCGGTGCCGGCCGTGAACTCCCACTGCAGGCCGGGGTGGATCGCCGACACCCGGTCACCGATCTCGGCCACCAGCGCGTCATCGGGCGTTCCGGCGATCAGCTTCTCGGCCCGCGGGCGCGCGGTCGCCCACCACGCCCAGAACCCCTGGATAGCAGCCGTGGGGTCGTCCTTGCCCCGCCGTCGGAAGATCACGCGCGCGAGGCTACCGCCTGCCCCGACCGCTGAGAAGTTCGGCCGCCGGATGCTAGCCGAGGGTCAGTCGGGAACCCGCGACGGCGTCCGGATCGTATTCCGCCGTCTTGCCGGATCCGTAAGGTGTCGACCAGGCGAATACGCAGTAGATGCCCGATGAGTCCTTGGGCATGAGAAGCATCGTTTCGAAGTATCCGTCGCCGGTCGCCCGGGGAGAGGACTCCGCGGAATACGTCAGCCGCCGCGTTCCGCCCTGCGCGTCGACGTGCACGTACAGAGGCTGTGTTTTGGCGAACCCGTAACCATGGACCTCGACGAACGTGTGGCCCAAGGCTCGGCTTGTCTCCAGCGACAGCGTCGGGCCGCCTGGTTTGTCAGCGCGTCCGGGCTCGCAGGACGCTGGGCGCGGCGCCGGTGTCAATTTCACGAGAAGCACCTCGAGCCCGAGCGAAACGCCGATGATGGCAGCCACCGCCACCTTCGCCAGACTCCGCTTGAGCGAACGCCATCTCAGCCGTCGAATTCGACCGGATCGCCTCTCCGCCCGTTGCTGAACGGCTACGACGGCCTGAATGGTCGTCCCGATCAGACCGAGAATTCCGACGATCAAGCTGATCAAGTTATAGGTGGGCCCCTCGAGCGCGCCGGCCAGGTCAGCCGCCAGGTTTAACGCCGAGACCTGCTCCACCTGCCCACCTTCCGCCGGCATCGACGTTCACACACGGTTTAGCCGACCGCGCAACGTGCGGTCAATGTTCCGGCGGCACAGATCGAGCTGCCACTCGCAGCCGGCGCGGAGCTGGTTGATCGGCGTCCGCTGATGGTTGGGACGGCAAGCGGCGCGCCAGGGTTTCACACCCGTGGCTGAAAAAGATCGACATACCCCGACATCCTGCGCAAACTGAAGCCATGCCAGCGTTCTACAGCGACGAGGAGCGAGCCGCCTGGGCCCTCGCCGAGTCATTGATCGAGCAGGCCCGGGAGATGATGAAGAACGCCGAGTCCGCGCTCGAGACGTGGAAGGTCGGCAAGGAGATGAACCGCCTGCGCTGCGCCCGCCGTGGCATCAGCACGTCGGATGCCGAGATCCGGTGGTCCGGCTCGGCCAACGCCAAGAACGCGATCACCGACAACACCTTTCACACCGGCCTCGCGACCATGTATTTCGGGGCCGCGGCGGCGAATTATCAGCGCGCGCTCTACCTGCGCAACCGGGCGCGCTAGCCCTCGTCCGGCGGTGGTTGCTGGATCGCCGAGTTCGGCGCGGGCTGCGGCGCTTCGGTCGGCGCGGCCTGGGCCGGGGCGGCCAGCGCCAGGCCGAGCATGGCTCCCGCGCTGATCAGGCCCAGCCCGGCCAGCGAGACCGGGCGACGCTCTGACTTCTCCATCGGGTTCCCCCTGACGATTTCGACCGGCCCACGATTCGACCGGCCCACCACGGTGCCAGCCCGACCTGAGATCCGGCTGTGCGGAGGCTGCTAATCGGTTGGCCTGTCTAGAAGCCCCGGATACGGGCAACATGAACAGGGTGCAGATCGCGACCGAAACCGAGCGCAAGTACGACGTACCCGAGGGCTTCGAGCTGCCGCCTTTGACCGGTTCCGGCGGCATTCGGAGTGCCGGCGACGCCGAAACGCAGGATCTCGACGCCACCTACTTCGACACCGACGAGCTGAGCTTGATGCAAAATCGCCGGACGCTGCGGCGGCGCACCGGCGGGCACGACGCGGGCTGGCACCTGAAAACGCCGGGCGACGTCGGAAGTCGCCGCGAGCACCGGGTTCCGCTCGGCGAGGGGAACGGCGAGGTCCCGGTCGAGCTGCGCAAGCAGGTCCGGGCGATCATCCGGCGCCGCCCGCTGCACCCGGTGGCCGAGCTGCGCACCCACCGCGTCGAGACCCCGCTGAAGGACGAGTCGGGCCGCACGCTCGCGCTGGTCGCGCAGGACCGGGTGACCGCGCTGGTCGACGGCGCCGAGCAGGGCTGGCAGGAGGTCGAGGTCGAGTTGGTCGACGGCGACGCCAAGGTCCTCGACGCGGTCGAGCGCAAGCTGTTCGCCGCCGGCGCCCGGGCCGCCGCCGGGCCCTCCAAGGTCGCGCGCGCCCTCGGCGACCGCGCTCCGCTCCTCGACCCCAAGAGCAAGATCAAGGTCAACCCCGTTCTCCGGTACGCGAAGGAGCAGCGCGACGACCTCACCCGGTTCGATCCGGGCGTTCGGCGCGGGGACGGCGAAGCGGTACACAAGATGCGTGTCGCCACCCGGCGCCTGCGCAGCTGCCTGAAGACGTTCAAGCGGACGTTCGGCGACGCCGGCGAGCTCCGTGACGAGCTGAAGTGGCTGGCCGCGCTGCTCGGTGAGGTGCGCGACGGCCAGGTCCTCGAGGGCAAGCTCCTGGAGGGAGTCGAGTTCCCCGAGGTCGCCGCCCGGGTGCGCGAGCACCTCGACTCCCAGATCGAGCGCGGCCAGTCGGCCCTCGACGAGGCGCTCGAGAGCGAGCGCTACCTGGCCCTGCTCGACCGCGTCGACCGGCTCGTCGACGAGACCGAGCGGGTCGAGGACAACCCGCTCAAGCGGGTCCGCAGAGATCTCCACAAGGCCGACGAACTGCTCGACCAGGCGCTGGCCGCGGGCGAGGACCACGAGTTGCACGAGGCCCGCAAGTCGTACAAGCGGGCGCGCTACGCGGTCGAGGTCTTCGAGCCGACGGTCGGCAAGCCGGCCAAAGACCTGATCAAGGCGCTCACCGAGCTGCAGGACGTGCTCGGCGCCCACCAGGATTCGGTGGTCGCCCGCGAACTGCTCGAACAGTGGGGTTCCGACAGCTTCCACTTCGGGATTCTGTGGGCCCGGCAAGAGCAGGTGGGCCGGGAGACGTACGCCCAGTTGCCGGTGGTCGTCGAGACCTCGCGGAAGAAGAAGCTTCGGAAATGGCTCGGCTGATGTTCACTTCCGGGAAAGCTGCCAGGTAGGTGTGTGTGGGTATGAATTCACACATGCAGGCCGAGGCTGATCACGCTAACGACAACGGTCACCAGGACGATCAGGTGACCCCGCCCTACGACGGCCCGCTCACCGAGCTGGGCGGCTACCGGGTCGCGGACGACGATGACGACGACCCGGTGCTGCTCAACGCCGACGGCACCCCGGTCGACACCTGGCGCGAGGACTACCCGTACGACGAGCGGCTGTCCCGCCACGAGTACGACCACCACAAGCGGCTGCTCCAGATCGAGCTGCTCAAGCTGCAGAACTGGTGCAAGGACACCGGCGAGCGGATGGTGATCCTGTTCGAGGGGCGCGACGCGGCCGGCAAGGGCGGCACCATCAAGCGCTTCATGGAGCACCTCAACCCGCGCGGCGCCAACGTCGTCGCGCTGGAGAAGCCCAGCGAGCGCGAGAGCAGCCAGTGGTACTTCCAGCGCTACATCGACCACCTGCCGGCGGCCGGTGAGATCATGCTGTTCGACCGCTCCTGGTACAACCGGGCCGGCGTCGAGCGGGTCATGGGCTACTGCACCCGGGCCGAATACCTCGAGTTCATGCGGCAGACCCCGGAGCTCGAGCGGATGTTCGTACGCTCCGGCATCCACCTGATCAAGTTCTGGTTCTCGGTGACCCAGGGCGAGCAGCGCACCCGCTTCGCGATCCGGCAGGTCGACCCCGTACGCCAGTGGAAGCTCTCGCCCAACGACCTCGCCTCGCTCGACAAGTGGGGCGAATACACCGAGGCCAAGGAGGCGATGTTCTTCTACACCGACACCGCCGACGCGCCCTGGACCGTGGTGAAGAGCAACGACAAGAAGCGGGCCCGGCTCGAGGCGATGCGGCACGTGCTCACCCGCTTCGACTACGCCAACAAGGACGAGGAGATCGTCGGCCGCCCCGACCCACTTCTCATCGGCCCGGCGTCACTTGCGGTGGAAGGCACCGAAATGTCGCCCCGGGTATTCCCGCGTCTCTAGTGACATCAAAAACGTTGGCGCCTCTCCGGTTTGGCCGCTAAGTTGGCCGTACACGTGAAGGGAGGTGGTCCGAAGTTGTATAGCAACGGGACTCGTGAGGTGGCTGTCCGCTAGCCGCTGTCCTCGACAGCTTCGTGAATGAACGTCGAGACCGTGTGGCAGCGGTCAGGCGAATACGCGACAGCCATCCGACCCCCGGGGATCCGGCCTTGTCCGACCGGACCACGCCCTTGTATGGGCGCGGAAGATCCCCGGGGGTCGCTCTTATCCGGAGTCCTTCTTGACGCGCGAGTTGGTCGTTCTCGGTACGGCGAGCCAGGTTCCGACCCGGCACCGCAACCACAACGGCTACCTGCTGCGCTGGGACGACGAGGTGATCCTCTTCGACCCGGGCGAGGGCACCCAGCGCCAGATGCTCATGGCCGGCCTGGCCGTCACCCCGATCCGGCGCATCTGCATCACCCACTTCCACGGCGACCACAGCCTCGGCCTGCCCGGCATCCTCCAGCGCCTCTCGCTCGACAAGGTGCCGCACCCGGTGGTCGTCCACTACCCGGCGGCCGGGCAGGAGTTCTACGACCGCCTCCGGCACGCGACGAGCTACTGGGACAACGCCGAGATCGTCGCCTCGCCGATCACCGCCGACTTCGCCGACGGGCCGCTCACGGCGCTGCCGCTGTGGCACTCGGTGCCCGCGTACGGGTATCGCCTGGAGGAACCACCCGCCCGCCGCATGCTGCCCGCGGCCCTGGCCGTCCGCGGCATCTCCGGGCCCGCCGTGGGTGAGCTGCAGAGGGCCGGCCGCCTCGGCGACGTGACCCTCGACGAGGTGTCGGTCGAGCGGCCCGGGCAGAGCTTCGCGTTCATCATGGACACCGGCCTGTGCGACAACGTCTACCAGTTGGCCGCCGGCGTCGACCTGCTCGTGATCGAGTCGACCTTCCTGGCCGCGGACGCCGAGATGGCCCGCATGGTCGGGCATCTGACGGCCGGCCAGGCGGCGTCGGTGGCCCGCGAGTCGGGCGTACGCCGGCTGGTGCTGACCCACTTCTCCCAGCGCTACCAGGACCCCGACCTGTTCATGGCCGAGGCCCGGGCCGAGTTCGACGGCGACATCGTGATCGCCGAAGACCTCATGCGGGTGCCGGTCCCGCCCCGCCGGCCGTCAAGGACGCCATCGACATGACCGGCGTGATCACAACGCATGTCGCCCGGCCTGGACACCGTCGGCCCGCTGGCCCGCGACGTCGCCGCCGTCGTGACCGGCATGCGCCTGCTCGAACCGGGCTTCAGAGTCGCCGCCCGGCCCGCCTGGTCGGCCGGCTGCGGATCGACGGCGTCGACCCCGCGGTCGAGGAGGCCGTCGATGCCGCCCTCGACGCCGCGGGCGTCCACGTTCGCGAGGTGCGGCTGCCGGGCTGGGGCGCGACCTTCGGCCCGTTCGACACGATCCTTCCGGGCGAGATGTGGCGGGCGCACCGTACGCTCCTCGACGCCGGGGGAGTCGGCGCGTCCGTCAACGGATGCCTGCGCGCGGGCCGCAAGATCGGCGACGCCCGGCTGGCCGAGGCGATGTCCGCCCGGCCGGCCTGCGGCTCGCCGGGCCGGCGGGCGGCGAGGAACTGGTCTGCGCGACCGGGCTCGCGATCGAGCGCGCCCTGCGGTAATCCGATTGATCGCGTCGGGCCGATCCGGAAGGCTCGGTCCAGTGAGCAGCCCGCGCCGTGAGATTCGCATCGTGCATCTGAGTGGCCCGGCGTTCAGCGCCCTGGCCAAGGGTGATCTGGCGGCCGCCACGGCGGTCAGCCCGGTGCCGCCCTCGCCCTACCTGGCCGGCCCGGAATGCCACGGCGTGTGGCAGAGGCGCAGTGAGCAATACGACCACGACCCGTCCAGCGCGGCCTGGGTCACCGGCATCGTGTGGGACGAACAGCAGTCGCTGGCGGTCGGCGCGGCCGGCTTCCACGGGCCGCCGGACAGCGACGGCATGGTGGAGATCGGCTACCGCATCGATCCCCGTCACCGTCGCCGGGGCTTCGCGCGGGCGGCCCTCGAGGCCCTGCTGGCCCGGGCGGCCCGGGAACCCGACGTCCGCCGGGTGCGGGTCAGCATCCGGCCCGACAACCTGCCCTCGTCCGGCCTGGCGCTGCAGTACGGCTTCCGCCAGGTCGGCGAGCAGTGGGACGACGAGGACGGACTGGAACTCGTCTACGAGGTCCCGGCCGGCGACGCGCTGGCGGGTGGTTTCGTCGGCGACGCCGTGCGGGTCGGCGACACCGTACGAAAGGCGCCGCCCCGCGATCCGGACTTCGTGCACCGGCTGTTGCGGCACTTCGAGGAGCGTCAGTGGGCCGGTGCGCCCCGGTTCCTCGGCACCGACGACCGCGGCCGCGACATGCTCGGCTTCATCGACGGCACGGTGCCGGCGCGGCCGGGCCAGGAGATCCGGTCGGAGCGGAGCCTGGTCGCGGTGGCCCGGCTGGTGCGTGAGTTCCACGACCTGACCGCCGGCACCGACCTCGCCGGCGGCCACGAGGTGGTGTGCCACAACGACCTGTCGCCGAAGAACACGGTCTACCGGGAGTCGCTTCCCGTGGCGTTCGTCGACTGGGACATCGCCGCGCCGGGTGAGCGCATCCACGACGTAGCCCATGTGTGCTGGCAGTACGTCGGTTTGGGCCCCGCGGTGCCGGATGCCGCCGAGGCGGCGAGGCTCGTGCGGGTGATCGCCGACGCCTACGGGCTGGCGGACCGCACCGCACTGGTCGACACGATCATGTGGTGGCAGGACCGGTGCTGGCGTGGCATCGACGCCGCCGCCGAGGCGGGCGAACCCGCGATGGTCCGGCTCCGCGAGCGGGGAACGGTCGAGGACGTACGCGCGGCGTACGACTGGACCAGCGACCACCGCGACGTGCTCCGACAGTAGGTTTGAGCGATGCGCCTGCGTACGGGAAAAGATTTTGATCTTAAATCGGTCGGTGGGGTGCACTGGCGGTCGCGCGCCGCGGCCTACGCCCACATCCTGGCGCCGGAGACGCTGGCCGGCGGATCGGCCGAGGCGCTGGGCGAGTGGTGGTCGGAGCGCTGGAAGTGGGAGCAGGACACGCACCGGCTGACCGTCGCCGACCGGGACGGAGAGATCGTCGGATTCACCTACGTCGGACCGAGTGAGACCGAGGGGGCCGTCGAGCTGTACGCCATCCACGTCGTGCCCGAACTGGTCGGCACCGGGGTCGGACGTGAGCTGATGTGCAACGCGTTGCGGCAGCTCGAGGAGATCGGCGGCGACCGGGCCGTGCTCTGGGTGCTCGAGGAGAACGAGCGGGCCCGCCGGTTCTACGCCGGGGGCGGCTGGGTGCCCGACGGGGAGACCCGCGTCGAGGCGGTCAACGGCGAGCCGGTGTCGCAACTGCGTTATTCGCGGCCGCTCTGAATACTCCGGTGGGCGGGAACGCGCGACCAGGTGTTGCGGGGGAACCTGTGGTCACGCGCTCCCGCCAACCGCCCCGCCCGGAACCGGGGTTGCGCCTGGCCGGAGGCGCGGGAAACAGCGGAGGCATGCCGTTTCCCTGGTCCGGTCGCTGGGCGGGTTGTGGGCGCGGGATACCGGTGCGCTGGCGGGGCGCGCCGGCATCGACCGCTCGACGACGTCGGCCGCCGGGCTGAAAGCCTTGGCCTGCCGGGGGACGGTCAAGCTGTCGGGCGACGTCGATGTCTTCAGTTGTCAGTCGAAATAGCCGCGGTTGGTGTCCGAGCGGCGGCGGCCCGGAGGAGCCTCGGCGCGGCGGCCGCTGTTGTCCTCGAACCCGGCCCGAAGCCCCGGCATGGCCCGGATGCTGTTCAGGTCGTGCCGCAGGGTCCAGGCCTCCCGCCACGGGCGGCGGGAAACGGCGTCGGCCCGCTCGGCCAGCCGCCGGGGCGCGCACGGCCAGCGCCATCCACACCAGACACAGCTACCGTCGTCTCCCGGCTCGGCATGGCGATCCAGCATCTGCTGCGCGTCCTGCCAGAGCAGCCGGTCCACGATGTCGGTCGGTACGGACTCGTCGGCGATGACCATTCCTTACCCTCCCGGAGTCGGCGGAACTCACGTCACATACAACCCCCGCCCGCCATGAGCCGGTCGGACGTAGTGTGCGACTCCGGCGACTATCTGTAATCGCTGGTGTTCGCCGTGGGCGGACGTCGTCCGGGCATCGACGATCTCGGCGCCCGTGTTGACTGCGTCATGGATACCGAACACACGGGTGTCGAAGCCGGGGCGCTTGACGCGTACAGCCAGGTCGTGAGCGGCGTCGCCGCGCACCTGCTGCCCTCGGTCGCCGCCCTGTCCGTGCGCACCCCGCGGGGTGCCGGCGCGGGGTCGGCGGTCACCTTCACCGACGACGGATTCCTCCTCACCAACGCCCATGTCGTCGCCGGCGCCCGCAGCGGCACCGCTGCCTTCGCCGACGGCACCGAGACAAAGTTCGACGTGGTCGGCGCAGACCCGCTGTCCGACCTCGCCGTGGTCCGGGTGCACAACCCGGGCGCGCCGGCCGTTCTCTTCGGCGACGCCGACGGCCTGCGGATCGGCCAGCTGGTGGTCGCGGTCGGCAACCCGATGGGGCTGGCCGGCTCGGTCACCGCGGGCGTCGTCTCCGGCCTCGGCCGGTCACTGCCGGCCCGCGACGGCCGGCGGGTCCGCATCATCGACAGCGTCATCCAGACCGACGCGGCGCTCAACCCGGGCAACTCGGGCGGAGCACTGGCCGACTCCACCGGCGCGGTGG
The DNA here is from genome assembly GCF_040682075.1 of Actinoplanes sp. NPDC051411. NCBI lineage: Bacteria > Bacillati > Actinomycetota > Actinomycetes > Micromonosporales > Micromonosporaceae > Actinoplanes > Actinoplanes sp. NPDC051411. The sequence goes on from NZ_JBFBAD010000146.1 coordinate 17,094, forward strand.
TCGGCATCAACACCGCGGTGGCCGGGTACGGGCTCGGCCTGGCCGTGCCCGTCAACAGCACCACCCGCACGATCATCGGCGAGCTGGTCGGCACCGGAAAGGTCCGGCGGGCCTGGCTCGGCGTCGCCGGCGTGCCCACACCGCTGCCGCCGCAGCTGGCCGGGCGGCTCGGCCAGAAGCTGGGGCTGCGGGTCGTCGAGGTCGTCCCGGACAGCCCGGCCGGCCGCGCCGGCATCTACCTCGGCGACATCCTGATCACCGCGGGCGGCCAGCCGACCTCGACCGTGCAGGCCCTCCAGCGCCTCATGCTGGGCCCGGCGATCGGCCAGCACCTGCCGATCACCCTGCTCCGCAAGAACGCGCTGGTCGACGTCGTCACGATTCCCGCCGAACTCGACTAGGAAGGGCTAGCCTCACCTCCGATCGGGGGGACAGCCGTATTTTTCGGCGCCCGGCCCGGCGGGCAGGCTGACGGCATGACAGCCGTCGATTCGCTCGAGGCTACTTCCGCCCGCTTCTCCTGGCCTCGCACCGCCGCCCTGCACCTGGGGCCGGCGGCGCTCGCCTTCACGGTCGCGCTCGTCGTCGCGCCGCTGCTGCGGGTCCCGCAGACCTTCGCGCTGACCATCGCCTTCGCCGTCGTGCTGACCCCGCTGGAGCTCGGAATCCTGGCCCGGGCCGCGCGTTCGCTGCGCGAAGTGCCGTCGGTCCTCGCCTTCCGAGGCCCGCTGGGCCGGTGGCGGCTGGTGGTGCCGCCGCTGTTCGCCGTCGCGCTGGCGATGGCCGCGGCGTGGAGCCCGGCCGGCGACCGGCTCGGGCGCCTCTTCGCGGGCATCCTCCCGGGCTGGGCCCTGCCGTCCTACGACGCGACCCACGGCTTCGCCCACACGACGCTCATCGTGACGATGCTGGTGACCCTGGTCGTGGACGGAATCACCAACCCGCTGGTGGAGGAGCTGTACTTCCGTGGCTACCTGCTGCCCCGGCTGCCGGTCTCGGGGCGGTCCGCGATCGTCGTGTCCGCGGGGCTGTTCACGGTGCAGCATTACTGGCAGCCGTTCAACTGGCCGCTGATCCTCACCCTGGAACTGATCCTGACGACGCTGGTCGTCCGCTACGGCAAGCTCCGCCTCGGCATCGTCATGCACTGCCTGGCCAACTCGGTCGGCATCCTGCTCACCCTCATCCCCCTGCTCACCTGACCGCTCCGGTCGACAGGGCGTCTGCTGTCCGACCGGTAACGCTGGTATGCCGTTCGCGTGCCAACAGTCCTCGGCGAAAGAGGTAGTCGCACGTGAAGTTTCCGCGGATGCGCATACCGGTGTTCGTATCGTCGCCCAGCCCGGAGAAACAGGGCTGGACTTATGGACCCGCACGCGACGACGCCACGAAACAGCACCCGTGCCTGGTGCCGTACGCCCAGCTGCTGGAGCGCGAGCGGGACATCGACCGCGCGATGATCTCCCAGTCGATCCGGGCGATGATCGCTCTCGGCGTCACGATCTCCCGGGACTGATCGGCCGGCGGTCTTGCGTTCAGCGCGATCTGTACGCGTCCGCTCGATATTCGATGGCCGTTACGGTCACGACGCGGTCGTCTTCGTCGATCTCGTAGAGGACGCGATACATGCCACGTCTGGCGGACCAGGTGCCTTCGAACGGCGGCAGAAGAAGTCGTTTGCCTACGCGATGTGGGTTGTCGAGGAGGGCTGTGGTGATGAACTTGTAGACGGCCGCGGCGATCTTCTCCGGTAGTCGTCCGGCCAAGGTGCGTGCGGCTGGCCCGGCGACCTGAAGTCGGTAGCGGCTGGGGCTCGCCTCTGTCACCGTGCCTGCTTCGACCGCTTCGCCATCAGCGCTGCGAGTTCGTCGGCGTCGAGGACGTCACCTGCTCCGACGGCCGCCTTGGATTCGGCAAGCTGCCTCATGGCTTCGGCGCTGGACAGGACCTCCAGAGTCTCTTCCAGCGCGGCGAGATCGTCGGCGGAGATGAGCACCGCGGCGGCGTGGCCGTGTCTGGTGATCTCTATCCGCTCATGCGTCGAGGCCACCGCGTCGATGAGTTCCGAAAGGCGGTTACGGGCATCGGTGAACGGTACGGCAGTCATGCTCGAATTATAGGCAGCTACTGGCGCGAATTCTGTACAGACTTTTCGGGTGCTTGCCAGCCACGGCCACCGGGGGTAAGCCCGGTGGCCTGCGTTGCTAGGCGGTCTTAGCTATACCTATGGGGCACGTCATGCCGTTGGGGCCGTGGTTGCAGTAGCCGTACGGGTTCTTGCTGTCCGAAAGGTACTGCTGGTGGTAGTCCTCGGCGTAGTAGTACCGCGTCAAGGGCTTGATCTCGGTGGTGATCTGCCCGTGGCGGGCCGCGGTCACCACCGGCTGGAAGGCCTCCAGGGAAGCCTGCGCGACGGCGGCCTGGGAGTCGGTCGTCGTGTAGATGGCCGAGCGGTACTGGGTGCCCACGTCGTTGCCCTGGCGCATGCCCTGGGTCGGGTCGTGGTTCTCCCAGAAGGCCTTCAGCAGGTCCTCGTAGGCGATCTTCGACGGGTCGTAGACGACCTGGACGACCTCGGCGTGGCCGGTGGAGCCGGAGCAGGTCTCCTCGTACGTCGGGTTGGTGGTGAAGCCGCCGGCGTAGCCGACTGACGTCGAGTAGACGCCGGGCAGCGGCCAGAAGATCTTCTCCGCGCCCCAGAAGCAGCCCATGCCGAAGACGGCGACCTCGAGGCCGGTGGGCCACGGGCCCTGCAGCGGGGTTCCGAGAACCGTGTGCCGGTCGGCGACCGGCATCGTCAGGGGGCGGCCCGGCAGGGCCTTGTCGGGGGTGGGCAACTCGAGCTTCTTGTACCGCAGGAACACGGTCACTCCCTTCGTCTGCCCTGTGCAACGCCGGGGGTCAGGCGATCCTTACCCGAGTTCTTTGGCGATGAGCGCGGCGATCGACGTGGCTTCCTCGTCCGATTCGTAGCGCCTTCGGGGCCAGAAGAAGCCGCGTAGACCGTCGCCCTTGGTTCGCGGCACGACGTGTGTGTGCAGGTGCGGCACCGACTGGGACACGATGTTGTTGATTGCCACGAATGTCCCTTGCGCCCCGAGAGCGACCGGTACGGCAGCGGCGACGCGCTGCACGAGACCGAAATATCCGGGCAGATCAGGAGCCGGCAGGTCGAGCAGGGTCACCACGTGGGTGCGGGGCACGACCAGCACGTGTCCCTTGAAGACCGGCCGGGTGTCGAGAAACCCGACGCCGGAGGGAGAGTCGACGACCTTGAACGCCGGGACGGAACCCGCCACGATGCCACAGAACACGCAGTCGGCCACCTGGTGAGACTAGCCTTGCGCAGCATGACCGCTGACGACTACGGGTTCGACACCCTTGCCATCCATGCCGGCCAGGAGCCGGACCCGCGTACCGGCGCGGTGGTGCCGCCGATCTATCAGACCAGCACCTACGCCCAGGACGCGGTCGGTGCACCGCGCCTCGGCTATGAATACAGCCGCTCCGGCAACCCGACCCGCGACGCCCTCCAGGAGTGCCTCGCGGCCATCGAGGGCGGTCGCCGCGGGCTCGCTTTCGCGAGCGGCCTCTCGGCCGAGGACACCCTCTTGCGCGCCGTCTGCCGGCCCGGCGACCACGTGGTCATTCCCGGTGACGCGTACGGCGGTACGTATCGACTCTTCGCGAAGGTGGCCGAGAACTGGGGGCTGGACTGGACGGCGGTTCCGCTCGACGACCTCGACGCCGTGCACGCCGCCTTCCGTCCGGGCGTGACGCGGATGATCTGGGCCGAGACGCCGACCAACCCGCTGCTCAACGTCGCCGACATCGCGAGCCTGGCCGGCCTGGCCCACGAGTACGACGCGATGCTGGTCGTCGACAACACCTTTGCCTCGCCGTACCTCCAGCAGCCGTTGGCCCTCGGGGCCGACGTCGTCGTCCATTCGACGACCAAATATCTCGGTGGGCACTCGGACGTGGTCGGTGGCGCCCTGATCACGGCGACCGACGACCTCGGCGAGCAGCTGGCGTTCTACCAGAACGCGATGGGCGGCATCAACGGGCCGTTCGACGCGTGGCTCACGCTGCGGGGCATCAAGACCCTCGGCGTACGGATGGAGCGGCATTGTGACAATGCCGAGCGGATCGTCGGTTTTCTGCGGGAGCACTCGGCCGTGGCGAGCGTCCTCTATCCCGGTCTCGAGGATCACCCGGGGCACGAGACCGCGGCGAAGCAGATGCGGCGGTTCGGCGGCATGGTGTCGTTCCGGGCCGCCGGGGGCATGGAGAAGGCGATCGAGATCTGCAACCGGACGAAGCTCTTCGTGCTCGGAGAGTCGCTCGGCGGGGTCGAATCGCTGGTCGAGCACCCGGGTCAGATGACACATCTGTCGGCTGCGGGCTCAGCGCTTGAGGTACCGGCCGATCTCGTGCGACTGTCTGTCGGCATCGAGACGGTTGACGATCTGCTCGCCGACCTGGAGCAGGCGCTCGGCTGATATTTGATCATTCCGGGACATAAATGGAGATCGCGGCATGGAGTACGGGACGTCGTGGGTAGGTGCCACCGCGAAGCAGATTTCCCGGGCGGTGCGGCGCGGCGACGCGCCCGCCACCCAGGTCGTCGCCGAGCACCTGGAGCAGATCTCCATTTCCGACCCGTCGCTCAACGCGTTCCGGGTGGTCCGCGGCGGTGAGGCGCTGAGCGAGGCGGAGAAGGTCGACGAGCAGGACGACCTCGCCGGCCTGCCGCTCGCCGGGGTACCGGTGGCGGTCAAGGAGAACACCGCGGTGGCCGGGCTGCCGACCTGGTCGGGTTCGGCCGCGGCCCGGTCGGCCGCGGTGGCCGAGGCCGACCACGAGGTGGTGCGCCGGCTGCGCGGTGCCGGTGCGGTCGTCGTCGGCGTGACCCGGATGCCCGAGATGGGCCTGTGGGCGACCACCGACGACGAGAGCGGCGCCACCCGTAACCCGTGGGATCTCGACCGCACGCCGGGCGGCTCCTCCGGCGGTTCCGCCGCGGCGGTCGCGGCCGGCCTGGTCCCGATCGCGCAGGGCAACGACGGTCTCGGCTCGATCCGCATCCCGGCCGCCTGCTGCGGGCTGGTCGGCCTCAAGCCGGGCCGCGGCGTCGTCCCGTGCCAGCTGGGCGTCAACGACTGGTTCGGCCTGGCCGAAAACGGTGTGCTGACCACGACGGTGGCCGACGCGGTGCTCGGCTTCAGCGTGCTGGCGGGGCGGCCGCCGGCCAAGCTGGTCGAGCCGTCGAGGCTGCGGATCGGCGTCTCGACCCGTTCGCCGATCGTCGGCATCAAACCCGACGAGGCCAACCTGTCGGCCGTCACCACCGCCTCCAAGCTGCTGGTGCAGGCCGGGCACGACACCGTGGCGGCCGACCCGCGCTACCCCACCACGCTCGGGATCGGCGTGCTGGCGACCTGGTTCGCCGCGGCCGCCCTCGAGGCCGAGTCGCTCGACGTGGCCGGTCTCCAGCCGCGCACCCGGCGTCACATCCAGCTCGGCCGGGTGGCCCGGCGCAGCGGGCTGGTGCGGCAGGCGCAGCGGGACGGCTGGCGCGAGCGGTCGGTCAACTTTTTCGCCGACAAGTCGGTCGACCTGCTGCTCACCCCGGCGCTGGCCGCGGCGCCCCCGCCGGCGACGCGGTATTCGGACACCAGCTGGCGCGACAACATGTCGGTCAACATGCGGTACGCGCCGTACGCCGCCCCGTGGAACGTGGCCGGCCTGCCCGCGATCGTCTTCCCGGTCGGGGTGCGCCCCGACGGCCTGCCGCTGGCCGTGCAACTGGTCGGGCCGCCCGACTCGGAACTGCTGCTGCTCGCGGTGGCCGGCCAGTTCGAGGTACTCAACCCCTGGCAGCGTCACGCCTTCGTCTGAGTTCGCCGCTCCACCCACCCCAACACCGGCGGCGATCGCCTCGGGCCGGGTGGCACGATCTCTTTCATGACTGGTGCGTCATTGCCGCTGGATCTGCTCACCCTCAAGGACATCGAGGCGGCCCGGGAACTGCTGACCGGGATCGTCAACACCACGCCCCTGATCGAGTCCAAGCCGATCTCCGACGCGATCGGCCGGACGGTGCTGCTGAAGTGCGAAAATCAGCAGCGCGCGGGGTCGTACAAGGTGCGCGGGGCGTACACCCGGATCTCCCGGCTGGCGCCCGAGGAGCGCCGGCGCGGGGTCGTCGCGGCCAGCGCCGGCAATCACGCCCAGGGCGTCGCGCTCGCGGCCGGCCTGCTCGGCATCGAGTCGACGGTCTTCATGCCGGAGGGCGCGCCGCTGCCCAAGGTCACGGCGACGAAGGGGTACGGCGCCTCGATCGAGTACGCGGGCACCAGCGTCGACGACGCATTGGAGGCGGCGTACGCGTTCGCGCACGAGACCGGGGCGGTGCTGATCCACCCGTTCGACCACCCGGACGTGATCGCCGGGCAGGGCACGGTCGGGCTGGAGATCCTCGACCAGTGCCCGGAGGTGGCCACGATCATCACGGCGGTCGGCGGGGGCGGGCTGATCTCCGGGGTGGCGGTGGCGGCCAAGGCGCTGCGGCCCGACATCCGGATCATCGGGGTGCAGGCGAGCGGGGCCGCGGCGTACCCGCCCTCGCTCGCCGCCGGCGAGCCGCGGAAGCTGCCCTCCGGTGCCACGATCGCCGACGGGATCGCCGTGATGCGGCCCGGTGACCTGCCGTTCGCGCACGTCAGCACGATGGTCGACGAAGTGGTCACGGTCTCCGACGACGAACTGTGCACGGCGCTGCTGATGCTGCTCGAGCGGCACAAGATGGTGGTCGAGCCGGCCGGCGGGGCGGCGGTCGCGGCGCTGCTCACCGGCGCTCACGTGCCCGAGCCGGCGGGGCCGGTGGTGGCGATCCTGTCCGGCGGCAACATCGACCCGATGCTGCTGCTGCGGGTGATCGAGCACGGGCTCGCCTCGGCCGGGCGGTATCTGCGGCTCGCCGTACGCACCGGGGACCGGCCGGGTGAGCTGGCCCGGCTGCTCGCCCTGATCGCCGAGCAGCGGGCCAACGTCGTCGACGTGGCGCACTCCCGGCAGAGCCCGCGGCTGAACTTCGGCGAGGTCGAGGTGGCGCTGTCGGTCGAGACCCGGGGCGCCGACCACTCGGCCGCGCTGATCAGCGTGTTGCGGGCGTCCGGCTACCGGGTCTCGCTGCTGGCCGACGCGACTCCGTGAAAACGCGGGGGCGGCGCACCCTGCTTCAGGTGCG
>NZ_JBFBAD010000147.1:0-24344 GCF_040682075.1 Actinoplanes sp. NPDC051411
GCGGCGGCCCGTGACCCGGCCGCCGCGAGCCGGGCCGGATCGTGCTGGCCCTGAGCGAGCTCGACCAGGGTGTAGGCGTCCTCGATCGCCGCGGTGTGCGCGTCGGAGGTCTTTCGCACGCGCTCACTGTAAGGCGGCGGGCGCGCTGCCGGGCGGCGTTCGAGCAGGACCGCCGCCGGGCCCGGGCCCGCGCGTACGGCCGTGGTGGTCAGCTCCTGAAAGGAGCCTCCGGGCAGTGTTTCCGGGAGATTGCCAGATCTTTTCTTGACAACGTTGTCAGCCGGGGGCGAAGCTGGCGATCTCCGATCCTGGGCGCATCGACGCCTGTCCCCTGGAGTTGCGCATGAAGTCCTCCTTGTTGCCTCGGCGGTGGACAGCCGCCGCCGGGGCCTTGATCGTGTCGGCCGGGGTGTTCGCCGCGCCGGCGGCGGCCCACGCCGCGCCCCCACCCGGCGACTTCAGCTCCTCGTTCGAGTCGGCCGACCAGCAGCCCGCGACCAGCACCGCCGAGGTCGACGCCGGCCGGCCGGTGCAGGGCAACCTGACCGGATCGATCCGCACCGGACTGCCGGGCAGCGTGCTCGCCCAGGTCAGCGCCGTGACCGCGAGCGCGGAGAACGCGCCCGGCGAGGTCGCGGTCAACCTCAAGGACGACGACTCGTCGACCAAGTGGCTCGCCTTCGCCACCACCGGCTGGGCCCGATATCAGCTGGCCGCGCCGGTGGCCGTCGTGAAGTACTCGCTGACCTCGGCGAACGACGCGCCCGGCCGCGACCCCAGGAACTTCACGGTCCAGGGGTCGGACAACGGCACCGACTGGACCGATCTGGACAGTCGCACCGGTCAGACCTTCGGCGGCCGCTTCGCGACCAACACCTACACCTTCGCGAACACGACCGCCTACAGCTACTACCGGCTGAACGTCACCGCGAACTCCGGCGACTCGATCATTCAGCTCGCCGACTGGGACATCAGCGACGGCACCGACGTCCTGCCGCCGGCCACCCCGATGGTCAGCGAGGTCGGCTCCGGGCCGACGCGGGGGGCCAACGATCTTCCCGGCGCCGGCTTCACCGGCACGGCCTCTCTGCGGTACGCGGGTGGGGCGGAGGCCGCCGGACGCTCGTACGCCACGAACAAGCTGTTCGACGTGAACATCCCGGTCGGCCCGAAGACCCGGCTGAGCTACAAGATCTTCCCTGAGCTCACCGGCGAGGACCTCCAGTACCCGTCGACCTTCGCGGCGATCGACCTGCACTTCACCGACGGCACCTACCTGAGCAAGCGCTCGCCGGTCGACCAGCACGGCTACGCGCTGACCGCAGCCGGCCAGGGCGCGTCCAAGGTGCTCTACGCCGACGAGTGGAACGCGGTGCAGTCCGACATCGGCTCGATCGCGAACGGCAAGACGATCGACCGCATCCTGCTCGCGTACGACAACCCGGCCGCCACCGCCGCGACCCGCTTCCAGGGGTGGATCGACGACCTGGCCGTCACGGCCGCGCCCGCCCCGATCGACGACTCCAGCCTCACCAACTACGTCGACACACGCCGCGGCACCAACGCGTCGGGCTCGTTCTCGCGCGGCAACAACCTGCCGATCTCGGCCGTGCCGAACGGCTTCAACTTCCTCACGCCGGTCACCGACGCCACGTCGAACTCGTGGGAGTACGTGTACCAGCGCAACAACAACGCGGCCAACCTCCCGATGCTGCAGGGCCTCGCGATCTCGCACGAGCCCAGCCCGTGGATGGGCGACCGTGACCAGATGTCGATCATGCCGGTGCCGCCGGGCGGAAACCTGACCGGACAGCCGGGCAGCCGCGCGCTGGCGTTCAGCCACGACGACGAGATCGCCCGGCCCGACTTCTACAGCGTGAAGCTGCAGAACGGCATGACCGCGCAGATGTCGCCGACCGACCACGGCGGTGTCCTGCAGTTCGGCTTCGCGGCCGGGCAGACCACCGGAAGCCTGGTCTTCCAGAACGGCACGTTCACGATCGGCACCGACGGCACGGTCACCGGCTTCGTCGACAACGGCAGCGGCCTGTCGGCCGGGCACACCCGGATGTTCTTCTCCGGCACGTTCGACCGGGCGCCGATCGGGACCGCGTCCACCTCGGCCACCTTCGACACGTCGGCGAGCTCCCAGGTGACCCTGCGGTTCGCGACCTCGTTCATCTCGGTCGACCAGGCCGGCAAGAACCTCGACCTCGAGGTCACCGGCCACAGCTTCGACCAGATCCACGCCGCCGCGACCGCGGCCTGGAAGGACCGCCTGGGCCGGATCGAGGTCAAGGGCGCGACCGAGACCCAGTTGGTCACGCTCTACTCCAACCTGTACCGGCTGAACCTCTACCCGAACTCGCAGTCGGAGAACACCGGCACCGCGGCCACCCCGCACTGGCAGTACGCGAGCCCGGTGTCGGCCGCGACCGGCACGTCGACCGCGACCACGACCGGCGCGAAGCTCGTCGACGGCCTGATCTACGTCAACAACGGGTTCTGGGACACCTACCGCACCGTGTGGCCGGCCTACTCGCTGCTCTACCCGGACATCGCGGCCAAGATCGCGGACGGGTTCGTCCAGCAGTACCGCGACGGCGGCTGGATCGCCCGCTGGTCGTCACCCGGTTACGCCGACCTGATGACCGGCACCAGCGCGGACGTCGCGCTGGCCGAGGCGTACCTGAACGGGGTCAAGCTGCCCGACCCGCTCGCGGCGTACGACGCGGCGCTCAAGGACGCGACCGTGGCGTCCGGACGCAGCGAGGTCGGCCGTAAGGGCATCGACACGTCGCTGTTCCTCGGCTACACGCCGACCTCGACCGGCGAGTCGGTGTCGTGGGCGCTCGAGGGCTTCATCAACGACTACGGCCTCGGCAACATGGCCAACGATCTGGCCAACGACCCGACCACGCCGAAGGCCCGGAAGCTCGACCTGCAGGCCCAGTCGGAGTACTTCCTGCAGCGCGCCCGCAACTACGTCAACCTGTTCGACCCCAAGACGAAGTTCTTCGAGGGCCGCGACGCCTCCGGCAACTTCCTCGCCGGCAACCCGCTCGACTGGGGCGGCGTCTACACCGAGACCGACGGCTGGAACTACGCCTTCACCGCCCAGCAGGACGGCAACGGCCTGGCCAACCTCTACGGCGGCAAGAAGGCGCTGCAGCAGAAGCTCGACGAGTTCTTCGCCACCCCGGAGAAGGCCGACCACCCCGGTGGTTACGGCGGCACCATCCACGAGATGGTGGAGGCCCGGGCCGTACGCCTCGGCCAGCTCGGCATGAGCAACCAGCCGTCGCACCACATCCCCTACATGTACGACTACGCCGGAGCGCCGTCCAAGACGCAGGCGATCGTGCGCGAGATCATGCAGCGCCTCTACGTGGGCAGCGAGATCGGCCAGGGCTACCTGGGCGACGAGGACAACGGCGAGATGTCGTCCTGGTACATCCTCAGCTCGCTGGGCATCTACCCGCTGCAGAACGGCTCGCCCAACTGGGTCCTGGGCTCGCCGCAGTTCAGCCAGATGACCGTGCACCGCCAGGCCGGCGACATCGTCGTCAACGCCCAGAACAACAGCTCGGCCAACGTGTACGTGCAGAGCGTCAAGCTCAACAACGTCACCCAGCGCAGCGTCTCGATCGACTCGGAGACGCTCTGGCACGGCGGCACCATCGACTTCAGGATGGGCCCGAAGCCGTCGACCTGGGGCACCGGCGCCAACGACGGCCCGGTCTCGCTGACCAAGGGCACCGCGGTGCCCAAGCCGTTGCAGGACACCACCGGCCCCGGCCTCGGCACCCCGACCACCAACGGCGGGCAGGACGCCTCGAAGCTGTTCGACGACTCGTCGAGCACGCAGATGACGTTCGCCTCGGCCACGCCGCAGGTCACCTGGGCCTACCGGGGCGGCGCCAAGCAGACGCCGACCTTCTACACCGTCACCTCGGGCTCGGCGCCCGGCGACCCGTCGGAGTGGAAGCTGCTCGGATCCAACGACGGGGTCCACTGGACCACGGTGGACTACCGGACCAACGAGGTGTTCACCTCGCGCCGGCAGACCAAGCCCTACAAGATCGACCTGCCGGGCAAGTTCTCGCAGTTCCGGATGGCCGTCTCGAAGACCACCGGGGCTGCGCAGATCAACCTGGCCGAGATCGAGCTGCTGGCCGGCGGCGACGTCGTGCTCGGCGGCGGCGCGGTCACGGTGACCGGCGCGTCCACCGTGCCGGCGCGCTCCGGCAGCGCGGTGTCGGTGCCACTGGCCACCGTCACCGGGGGCACCGAGAGCGGCTACCGGGCGACGATCGACTGGGGTGACGGAACGCCGGCCACCGCCGGGACGATCGCACCCTCGTCGCGGGCGGTCGACAGCGTGAGCGGCTCCCACACGTACGCCAAGCCCGGCTTCTACCAGGCCGCGGTGACCGTGACCGACGGGACCAGCCAGGCTTCGGCCACGGTCGGCGTCGACGTGGCGTACAGCCCGGCCCACAGCCTGGGCGCCGCGTTCGACAGCGTCTGCATCGGTGACGACGGCATCCCCGGCGCCAACTGCGACACGCAGGGCTGGGAATACTCGCGGACGGCCCTCGCGGCGGCCGGGGTGACCCAGGGCAAGCGGACGGCGGTGCCGGGAACGGCGTTGTCGTTCACGCTGCCCGCGATTCCGGCCAACCAGCCGGACAACGCGACCGGCAACGGCAGCACGATCGCGCTCAACCTGCCCTCCGACGCCAAGAGCATCTCGTTCGTCGGCACCGGAACCGAGGGCAACCAGAACACCACCGCCACGGTGACCTTCAGCGACGGAAGCACGGCGACCACTCCGATCCAGTTCAGCGACTGGACGCTGGGCGGCAACGCCAACGGGACCCCGTCGTTCGGCAACATCGTGGTGGCCAAGTCGGCGTACCGGCTGCACGGCACGGACAAGGACAGCGCGGTGCCGTTCCTGTTCGCCACCGCGCCCTACCAGATCCCGGACGGCAAGACGGCGGTCTCGGTGACCCTGCCCAAGCAGACCGGTGACCCCGGCACGGCGGGCCGGATCCACGTGTTCGCCATCGCCGACGACGGGACGGCCCGCCCGGCCCTGGCGCTGACCGGCCCGTCGAACCAGACCGGCACCGCCGAGCAGGCGCTCACCGCCCAGCTCGGCTCGGTCACCGGCGGCGTCGCCGACGCCACCGGCTACCACGCCACGGCCCAGTGGGGCGACGGCACGGCTCCCGCGGACGCCACGGTCGACGCGACCGGGGCGATCAGCGGGACCCACACCTACGCCCAGCCGGGCACCTACACGGTGCACGTCACGGCGTGGGACACGCTGTCGAGCGGCACGGCCACGTTCACCGTGACCGTGGCCAAGGCCGCGAAGGCGTCCGCCACCGCGGTCACCGTCCAGGCGTCGCCGCAGGCGGCCCGGCCGGCCTACCACCCGCAGGTGAAGCTGTCGGTCGCGGCGGGCCCGCGCGGCACGGCGATCACCGTGGACGGCTCCGGGTTCGCCCCCAACGAGACCGTGACCGGCACCTTCGGCACCGGCCTCACCGCCACCACGCTGCACGCCAACGGCGACGGCGTCATCTCGGGCGCGACCATCAGCGTCCCGGGAGCGGCGAAGCCGGGCCCGGCCGCGGTGACGCTGACCGGCTCCGCCTCGGCAACCCGGGTCGACCAGCCCTTCACGGTCACCAACTGACCGTCTCAGGAAAGACCAGCCCCGCTGGTGAGCCGTCCACCGCCATGGCCGGCCCCACCAGCGGGGCGCTTTCTGTTCCGCGGGCGCTAGTCGTCGAGCTCGGTCTCGGAGATCTCGTCGAGGGCCGCGCGCTCCCGGGCGCCCAGGTCGAGCCGGGCGCCGGCGATCATGTCGGGGAGCTGGTCGGGGGAGCGGACCGTCACGATCGCGGCCAGGACACCGGGCTGGGCGCGCAGCCAGGCGAGCGCCACGACGGCCGGCTTGACGTGCCGTTCCAGGGCGATCGTCTCGAGAGCGTCGAACGCCCACAGGCCCGCGTGCGAGAAGTAGTGCGCGTCGGACCGGTCCGCCCGGGGTTCCCCTCGGCGGTCGGGCCGGCCCTGATAGCGGGCGCTGAGGAAGCCGCTGCTGGCGCTGAAATACGGCATCACGGCGAGCCGTTCCCCGGCCGCCACGGCGACGAGATCGCGTTCGGCCGTCTCGCGCCGCACGAGGTGATAGCGCGGCTGGAGCACCGTGGGCAACGAATAACCGTTGTCGCGGGCGATGCGTACCCATTCGCGGACCCGGCCGGCGGTGAACTCGGACAGCCCGACCGCCCCGATCTTGCCCGCCCGGACCTGCGCGTCGAACGCGGCCACGGTCTCCTCGAGCGGCGTGCCGGGATCGTCGGCGTGAGCGACGCAGAGGTCGACGCGGTCGGTCCCCAGACGCACCAACGAGGCGTCGACGGCGGCAACGACCGTGCCCGCCGACAGACCCGGGAACCGCGGGTGTTTCCCGATTTTGGTCGCCAGGATGACGCGGTCGCGGTTCCGCCGCCGGGCCAGCCAGGATCCGACGATCGCCTCGGACTCGCCACCGCTGTTGCCGGGAACCCAGGCCGAATAGCTGTCGGCCGTGTCGATGACGTTGCCACCGGCATCGGCGTACGCGTCGAGCACCGCGTGGGAGGCCGGCTCGTCACAGGTCGAGCCGAAGACGCTCCCGTCGAGCGCCACCGGAAAGGCCCCGGTGCCCCGGCCGTCGAACAACGTCATGCCGCTATTTTCACCAGGTCGGAGGCGGTCTCCGCAACCGGTCCGGCGGTGCGGTGAACTATGGCCGCCCGCCCGCGACATTATCGGTGGAGCCGCCGGCCTGGGCCGGGGCCGTGGCCATCCGCTCGGAGAGGATCCTCATGTCACTCGGGACCACACGCCGCTCGCTGCACGCCGTGGCCGAACTGGTTCTGGCCGGGCCGCAGCACCGGCGCACCGGCGAGATCCGGCTGACCGTCACCCCGACCGGCTTCCGCACCTTCGCCGGGCCGGCGCTGGCCGTGGACGGCACCGACCTGGTGACCGCCGGCGGCCGGGTGCCGATCGCCGGCCGCACCTGCGCGGCGCTGGCCGAGGCGGCCGGCGTGGACGCCGGCGCGCCCGAGGGCCTCTACGGCGACGGCTCGGGCGCCCGGCCGGACGACGTTCTCGCCCTCGACCCGGTCGAGACGCGGTGGCTGGAGGACTGCTGGGCGGCCGGCGATGTGGCGTTGCGCCGGCTCGCGCCCCAGGAGGCACCGATTCTGTGGCCCGAGCACTTCGACGTCGGCATCCTGGTCGACGGCATCGGCTACGGGGTGTCGCCGGGTGACTCCTCCGTCGCCGAGCCGTACGCCTACGTCGGCCCGCCCACCCCGCTGTCCGGCCCGTTCTGGAACTACCCGTTCGGCGCCGCCCGCACCATGCGCGGCCTCGACAGCGGTGACCCCGACGCCGTGGTCGCCTTCTTCCTCGAAGGCCGCGAGCGGGCCCTGGCCGGCCACGCCTGATTCCCGGTCGCGCGCCGGTTCTGGGCTAGCCTTTGAGGCCGGCGGCGGAGGTGCGGGGTGGTTCGTCATCTGCGGAAGCACAACCGGGCCGCCGCGCGGGCGACCTCGATGGTCGAGCGGGGCCAACAGCTCCACGATGCCCGGTCGGTTCGGGACGGGCTGGCGGCCTTCGACGAACTCATCGAGGCCATGGCGCCCGATCATCCCGACCGGCCGGCGTGTCTCGGCAATCGGGCGGCCGGCTGCATCGCGCTCTACGACCTGGCCCCCGGCCCGGGCGTCATCGACCGCCTGCTGCACGCCCAGCAGTCCCTTGCGGACGAGCTTCCCGAGGGCGATCCGGTCCGCGACGTCTACCGGCGTGACCTGCTCGTCTTCCTGGTCCGGTTGATCGTCGCGGAGCCGGGCCCGGACCTGCTCGGCCGGTTGGTCCCGCTGACCCGCGAGGCCGCCGCGGGCCGCGCCGCCGACCGGTCCATCCAGCTGGAGGTCCTGAGCGTCGGCCTGAACGCGGCGGCCGAGCGGACCGGCCGCCCCGACCTGCTCGCCGAACTCGTCGAGGCCGACCGGGGGAGAGTGGCGGCGAGCCGGCCGGGCGATGCGTCCCACGGGCAGGTCCTGATCGACCTGAGCACCAGCCTGCGCCGGCTCGCGCTTCTGACCGGCCGGCCCGGGCTGCTCGCCGAGGCGGCCGAGGCGGGGCGGCGGGCGGTGCGGGAGGGCTCCCCGGACGACCCGGACCGCGCCCTGCTCCTGAGCCGCTGCGGCAACACGCTGCACGCGCTCTTCACGTACGCGGAGCGCTCGCCGGCGATCCTCCGCGAGTCGGTGACGATGGGCCGGGCGGCCGTCGAGGCGGCGCCACCCGGCTACGCGCACGAGGGAACGTGCCTGAACAACCTCGGCATCGCCCTGCGGACCTCGTTCGAGGAGGCCGGCGACCTGACCGAGGTGCAGGAAGCCGTGCGGGCCGGCCGGGCGGCGGTCGCCCTGAGCCCGCCCGGCAGCGGCGTGCGCGCGCGGTACCTGGCCAATCTGAGCGCCGCGTCCCAGGAGCTGTACAAGCGGACCGGCCGGCGGCCGGCGGTCGGGGAAGCCGTGGCGTCGGCCCGCGAGGCGGCCGAACTGAGCCCGGCGGGAACCCCGGAGCGGGCCGGCCGGCTGACCGACCTCGCCAACGCGCTGCACCTGCTGTCTCAAGAGGAAGACGACGACGAGACCGCCCTCGAGGTGCTGCGGGAGTCGGTCCGGGTGGCCCGGGAGGCGGTCGAGGCGGGACAGCCGGGCGACATCGCCCACGCCGCCCGGTTGAACAACCTCACCATCGTCGCCCGGGCGTTGTTCGAACGGACCGGCGACCCCACGGCGCTCGACGAGGCGGTCCGGGCCGGCCGGGAAGCCGTCGAGGCGGCCGCTCCGGGGACCACGCCCCGCGCGGTGTCCCAGATGAGCCTGCTGCGGGCCCTCGCGCAACAGCCGCCGGCCCGGCCGGTCGTGCTGGAGATGAGCCGGCACTGGGCCGAGCTGACCCCGGAAACCGCCACCCCGCGGACCCGGGCCGTCGTGTCGGTGCTCCTCGGGTCGACGGCGATGGCGGCGGGCGAGCACGAGACCGCTCTGAGCGCGTACGGGAAAGCCGTCGACCTCCTCCCGCAACTCGCCCCGCGGCGTCTCCTGCGCCCGGATCGCGAACACGGCCTGGCCGAACTGGCCGGGTTGCCGGCCGACGCCGCGGCGGCGGCGCTGAGTCTCGGCCGGACCGAGGAGGCGCTGAGCCTGCTGGAACGGGCGCGCGGCCTGCTGCTGGGGGAGAGCATCGGCGCGCGCCGCGACCTCGAGACGCTGCGCCGGGCCGATCCGGTGAAGGCCGGGGAACTCGTGCGCCTCCGGGACCGGCTCGACGCGTCCGACCGCGGCGGCGCCGACCTCTATCACGGCGACATCGCGGCCGACCGGTGGCCCGGCGACCGGACCCGCGAGCACCGGGAGCTCGCCGAGCGCTGGGAGCGCCTGCTCGCCGACATCCGCCGGCTTCCGGGCCTGGCCGGCTTTCTGCGGCCACCGGCCGTCGTCTCGCCGCGGTTGCCGCCCGATGGCCCGGTCGTGGTCGTCAACGCCAGCCGCTTCCGGTGCGACGCGCTGCTGCTGACCGCCGGCGAGCCGGTCCGCGCGATCCGGCTGGACTGCGACTACCGGGATCTCTCGGCGCGGGCCGGCGCCTTCCAGGAAACGAGGCCCGATCAGCAGCGGCTCGGGGAGGAACTGGCGTGGCTCGCGGACCGCGTGGTCGAGCCCGTGCTGGCCGCGCTCGGTCTCCTGGCCCCGTCACCGCGCCCGGCCGCGGACGCCCCGCGGATCTGGTGGTGCCCGGTCGGCATCGCGTCGTTCCTGCCGCTGCACGCCGCCGCGCTCGACCACGTCGTGTCGTCCTACACCGCCACGGTCGGCGCTCTGCAACCCCGCGACACCCCGGCCCGGCGGTCCGGCGCCGGCTTTCTGGTCGTCCAGATGGACCGTACGCCCGGGGCCCGTGACCTTCCGGCCGCCCGCGCCGAGGCCCAGCACCTGGCCGAACTCGTCCCCGGCCGCACCCTCCTGGCCGGAGCCGAGGCCACCCGCGACGCCGTCCTGGCCGCCCTGCCCGGGCAGCGGATCGTGCACTTCGCCTGCCATGCCGTCACCGACGAGCGGTCACCGGCCCTGAACCGGCTGCTGCTGCACGACCACCGGTCGGCCCCGCTGACCGCGATCGAACTGTCGGCCGTCGACACCGCGATCGAGCTGGGCTTTCTGTCCGCCTGCGAGACGGCCCGGTCGAGCGAGGCGCTGGCCGACGAGGTCATGCACATCGCGACGGCGGTCCAGCTCGCCGGCTGCCGGCACGTCGTCGGCACCCTGTGGCCGGTCGCCGACTCGGCCGCCGGGCGGATCGCCGCCGACTTCTACACCGCCCTCGCCCCGTCCTTCGACACCGGCGGAACGGCGCGGGCGCTGCACCGGGCGGTCCACGCCCTGCGTGCCGACGCGCCGGATCAGCCGTCCCGCTGGGCCGCCCACGTCCATCTCGAATCCGCCTAGCCCCGGGTGCGGCCGTACTCGGCCAGGGCGTGGAAGGCGGCCTTGGGCTCCCACGGCATCCCTGGGTAGGCGGTGCCGGTGCGCCCGGGTGGGAGAACCTTCACGATGCCGAAGCTGCCCCGGTCGAAGTCGCGCCCGGGGTCGTCCGAGGTGGGCAGATGGCGGGAGGCGAAGGTGTAGACGAAAGCGGTGTCGATCCCGCCCCGGTCGTAGAAGTCGAGGAGTTCGCGCAGGTAGGCGGCCTGTTCGGGTTCGTTGCGCTCGACCGTCTCGGTGAGCCGGGCGGCCTGGGCGGTGTGCTCGTCGTAGCCGATGATGTCGCCCCGGCTGCCCCGGTCGGCGGCGCCGGTGAACGGCGCGCAGCCGAACTCGGTGACGGCGGCCGGTTTGCCCTGGGAGGTCAGGGCCGCGAGGCTGGCGGGCAGGCCGGCGGCGTTGGTGGCGTCGCGGTAGCCGGCGTCGGTCGCGATGAAGTCGAACGGCGCCCAGTCCACCGCCTCCATAGGGAGCGATGCGTACCCTATGAGGCCGCCGAACCGCTCCCGGGCACCCGCCGCGGCCCGGGCCAGCAGGGCGTTGGTCGCCCGCTGCACGCCCGGCAGGATCTCGCGGATCCGGGCCGGGTCGGCGAGGGCGGCGGCCCGCTCGGCCAGCGTGTCACCGGGCATCAGCCCGATCGTCATGATGCTGATCTCCGAACCGGTGAGGAACCGGATGTTCGCGCCCTCCCGCCGGATCCGCTCGGCGCGCTCGGCCGCGTCCAGCAGGAACGCCAGCAGCTGGTCGGTGGTCAGATCATTGGTGAACGGGCAGTACCAGACCTCCAGGCCGGCGTCGGCCGCGTGCCGGGCGGCGATCTCCAGGCGGTCGGCGACCCCGCCGGTGATCCGTACGGCGTCGGCGTGCAGGTCGTCCCGGATGATCCGCATGTCCCGGGCGACGACCCCTGGGTCGAAGGGTTCGTGGGTGGTGGTCCCGAGGTTGGTGAAGCCGGTGTCGTAGGTGACGCCCCAAGCGCGCATGCCGCCTCCTTCGTGGTCTCAAAATAGCGTACGATGCGTACCGTGGCGAGGGAACGGCGGCGGCGCGGAGCCGAGCTGGAGCAGGCGATCCTGCGCGCGGCCGCCGAGGAGCTGACCGCCTCGGGCTACGCCGGCATGACCATGGACAAGGTCGCCCGGCGGGCCGGCACCAACAAGAACGCGATCTACCGGCGCTGGCCGCAGCGCGCCGCGCTCGGCATCGCCGCCTACAAACACGTCGCCGACACCCGCACCAGGCCGCCCGACACCGGCAGCCTCCGCGGCGACGCCCTGGAGATGCTGCGGCAGGCCAACGCGACCTGGTCGTCACCCCGCGGGGCGATCCTGCGCGACCTGCTGGCGGCGGCGGTCGACGAGCCGGCCCTGCTCGACCTGCTGCGCGAGCAGGCCGGCGGCGGCGCGCTGAACGCCGCCTGGTTCACCCTGCTGGGCCGGGCGGTGGCCCGCGGCGAGGCGCCCCCGGAGGCGGTCCAGCCGCGGGTGGTGACGCTGCCGATGATGCTGTTGCGCGGGGAGTACGCGCTGCGCGGCGTGCCGGCGGTGCCCGACGAGGTGCTGGTCGAGATCGTCGACGAGATCTTCCTGCCGCTGGTCCGGGGCCGCGGCCTCACCGCGTGACCGCGTACGGGTCGCGGCCCGGTCCGGCTCCGGGGCGTGACAGATGTCAGGGGCTGACTAGGGGTATTCCACCCTTACCCGGGTGGCGCCCGCGCCGTAGGGTCGGGGCGATCCGGATAGGGGGGTCCGTAAAAATGATCGAGGCCAGAGGTCTCACTAAACGCTACGGCGACAAACTCGCCGTCAACGATCTGTCGTTCACGGTGCGACCGGGCATCGTGACCGGCTTCCTGGGGCCGAACGGCGCCGGCAAGTCCACCACCATGCGCATGATCCTGGGCCTTGACCGGCCGACGTCCGGCCAGGCATTGATCAACGGCCGGCCGTATTCGTCGGTTCACGCGCCGATGCAGCTCGTCGGCGCCCTGCTCGACGCGAAAGACGTTCACGGTGGCCGCACCGCCCGCGCCCACCTCAACTCACTGGTCCAGTCGAACGGCCTGCCCAAGCAGCGGGTCGACGACGTTCTCGCGATGACCGGCATGACCGAGACGGCCAACCGCCGGATCAAGGGCTTCTCGCTGGGCATGTCCCAGCGCCTCGGCATCGCGGCGGCGATGCTCGGCGACCCCGAGATCCTGATCTTCGACGAGCCGGTGAACGGCCTCGACCCGGAGGGCATCCTCTGGATCCGGCAGTTCATGCACGCCTTGGCGGCCGAGGGGCGCACCGTCTTCGTCTCCAGCCACCTGATGAGTGAGATGGAAAACACGGCCGAGCACCTGATCGTGATCGGTCTCGGCAAGTTGCTCGCCGACATGAGCACCAAGGACTTCATCGCGGCCAACTCGGCCGGCCTGGTCCGGGTGCGCACCCCGCACGTCGACCAGATGCTGGACGCCCTGCGCAGGACCGGCCTGCAGCCCAACGTGGTCGACGGGCACATCGAGGTGCTCGGCACGACGACCGACGCGGTCGGTGAGCTGGCGGCCGAAAACCGGGTGACCCTGCACGAGCTCTACACCCAGCGCTCGTCGCTGGAGCAGGCGTTCATGGAGATGACCCGGGAATCGGTCGAATACCACGCCGACGCCACCGTGGGGAGCCCGCAATGACGACAACGACGACGCCGCCGCTGCGGTACAACTCCTCGCTCCCGGCCGCCGGGGCGACGCTGCCCCGGGTGATCCGCTCGGAGTGGACGAAGCTCTGGTCGCTGCGCTCGACGTGGTGGACGCTGCTGATCGCGTTCGTGGTGACGATCGGCTTCGCGACGCTCCTGGCCTGGGGCGCGTCGAGCAACGTGGACAAGCTTTCCGCCCAGGACCGCGCGACGCTCGACGTCACCAACATCGCCATGGCCGGTGTCGCCTTCGGGCAGCTCGCGTTCGCCGTGCTGGGGGCGCTGATCGTCGCCAGCGAATACTCGACCGGTGGCATCAAGGCGACGCTCGTCGCGGTGCCCAACCGGCTGCGGGTTCTGCTGGCGAAGACACTCGTGTTCAGCGTCGTGGCCTGGGTCGTCGGCACGGTGGCGGCCTTCGCCTCGTTCTTCGTCGCGATGACGTTCTGGTCGTCGCACGACCTCGCGGCGAGCCTGTCCGACCCAGGTGTGCTCCGGGCAGTGTTCGGCGCCGGCCTGATCGCCCTGGCCAGCGGCCTGCTCGGCCTCGCGCTGGGCGCGCTGATCCGGCACACCGCCGGGTCGATCACCACCGCGGTCGCCCTGCTGTTCGTGGTGCCACCGCTGACCAACCTGCTTCCCCGCGACTGGGGCAAGGCGATCTCGGCCCGCTTCACCACCAACGCCGGCCAGCGGATCACCGAGGTCATCCACACTCCGGGGGCGCTTCATCCGTGGTCCGGCTACCTGTGGATGCTCGCCGAGTGCTTGATCCCGCTGCTCATCGGGGCCTGGCTGATGCGCCGCCGCGACGCCTGAGCGCCGGCTGTCGCGGGTTCGTCCAGCGCCGGTTCTGCCGCACATGGAGAATGCGCACGCCGGACCGGGCATGTTGGTGAGAGATGTTCCGCTCTGCCCCGGTGGTGGGTTGCCGACCTCGGTAGCCAACCACCGGGCACCCGCCTTCCGGGCGGCGTCGATGCGGACCGCGATCAGCGCGGTCCGGTCGCCGCGACCCCGGAAGGCGGGCTCGGTGGCGGCGCCGCTCAACTCGGCCACCTCACGATCCACGAGACGTTCCCACGGCCACACCATCCGGCCCGGGCCGTCCGGCACCGGCTTCCACACCGCGTACGGGTGGAAGCGCCGATGCCCCGCGCCGGCCGTCATCATCACGGCGAGCCCGGGATCAGGCACGCCGAACCATTCGACCATCGCCGCGCCCCACCGTTCGGCCTCGGGCCGGGCGAGGCGCCGGCGCGTCACCCGATCCGGCCTGTCATCCTGATGACCTTTCCGGCGGTCTCCAGGCCGCGCGACGCGCAGATCTCCGCCCGGTCGACGGGGCGGGCAGCCGGATCACACCGGCCGGAGTCGAGGCTCTCCGTCTCGGCCGCGCCCAGGTTCTCGCCGTGCTGGCTGACTTTCTCTCCGACTACGCCGACTCGAGGACGAAGAAGAGCAAACACATGAAGGACTCGGAGGTCAGGTCGGCCACATGCAGGTCGGCGACCTCACCCAGCCTCTGCCGGGCCAGGTCGACCATGGCCGTACTCGCCGGTGAGCACGGCTCCCTTGGCCCGCAGCGCGGCTGACAACGGGCCGGAACCCGCACCCCGCGTCGAGGACCCGGCGGCCCGAGACGTCCCCGGCGAGGCGGAGCATCGCGGGTCGCTCGTAGTAGGCGGTGAACAGGCCGGACTCGTTTTGCTTCGAGTAGGCGTTCGCGAAGTCGTCGTAGTCGGCTGTTGTCACCGGGACCCCGTTTCCCTGAGAGGCAGGCGTGCGTTCCTGCCAAAGCCCGTGGATGCGACAACCCGGCTCGTGAGCGGCGGCCCGGGCGGGCCGGCGGCCGAACTCTGGGCTCGTTGCGCGGGCTGCTTCCGGGCGCGCGAATCCTGCTCAGCCCGGCTTGAGCGCTCGGGCCCGGATCCTGATATCGACGCCCGGCGTCGGCGTCAGGACTGGCGCACGGATCCCCGCTCACCACCGACGACCGACGTCAGGAGCATCCGATGTTGCGGCCGACCTCGAACCACCCG
Organism: Actinoplanes sp. NPDC051411; assembly: GCF_040682075.1. Taxonomy (NCBI): domain Bacteria; kingdom Bacillati; phylum Actinomycetota; class Actinomycetes; order Micromonosporales; family Micromonosporaceae; genus Actinoplanes; species Actinoplanes sp. NPDC051411. The sequence goes on from NZ_JBFBAD010000147.1 coordinate 15,365, forward strand.
CAGCGGCCGGCGCCGCGCGGCGCGGCTGCCGGCCGCCCCGGCTCCCGGCCCGGCGATGACAACGGTCGGGAACGATGGCTTGGCCCCGACGGGCTGGGAGGGTAGAGGTTTGAGCCCTCCGCTCGCGGCAGGCCGGGTTGGCTCAATGGAAGAGCGGGGGCCTCCGGTTCGAATCCGGGCGTCCCGACCCGGCTGGCCGTCGGGTCGATCCGGTGACCGACACCCGTCGCGATGCCCTCCCTGAGTCCTCTTCTGTGCTCAGCCCGATGCGCCTGAGGAATGCGGGCGTGATGAGGACGAGACCGATTCGCGTCTTGGCCGGGCCCTTGTCGATCTCGCGTCGCGAACGCGAGGAGGACGCCGCGCCGCCGGTGAGCCGGCGGCGATCGACTCCCGCGATTCAGCGCCCGCGACGGTAGTGCACGGCCACCACGCCGTTGCGGAGCGGCTCCGCCGAGACCAGCTCGAGCCGGCGCGTGCCGAGCAGCCCGCCCTGGTAAAGCGTCGGGCCGTGGCCGACGATCCGGGGATGGACGAGCAGCTTGTACTCGTCGATCAGGTCCAGCCGGTCGAGCTCGGTCGCGAGCTTGCCGCTTCCGAGGAGGACCCCGGCCGGGATCGCCTCCTTGAGCTTCTGCACGCCCTCGCGCAGATCGCCGGCGATGTGGTGGCTGTTGGTCCACGGGAAGTCCGTGCGCATCGACGACACCACGTACTTGGGTTTGGCCTCCAGCTTGACCGCCCAATCGCGCATGGCCGGCGGCACCTCCTCGTCGCCGCGGGCGACGGCCGGCCAGTAGCTTTCCATCATTTCGTAGGTGACGCGACCCCACAGCATGGCCCCGGCTTCGTCCAGGAGGCGGGTGAAGTGGGCGTGCGTCTCGTCGTCGGCGATCCCCTCCTGATGGTCGACGCAACCGTCCAGGGTGACGTTGAGGCTGAAGGTAAGAAGTCCCATGCCCGGCGACTCTAACGCCATTACGGCGCGGCATCAGCCTGCTCGCCCTGTTGCACGACCCAGAATCCGGCTGGTGATTCAAGGCGGGTTGCGCGGGCCGTCGATGCTTGAGACAGTCACGGATCGTGCGCGGTCGGCTTTCCCGGGGGACCGGCGCGACACCGACACGGGGATCTCGACATGTCTGACCTGCACGCGACCGGCGCGTTCATCGTCGTGGGCGCGGCTTTACGCCGTACGGTCGGATGAATGAGCCTATCGGCGCCGCCGCCGGCGTTCTCGCCGTGCTCGTGGCTTTGGTGGCGGTCTACAGTGTTCGCCGCCGGCGCCGTGAGCGTCTCCGGCTGGAGCGGTGGGCGCGGGCCAACGGCTGGACGCTCACCTGGAACCCGGCCGTCGACTGGGGGCGGATGATGCCCGGCGGCGATCCCCGGGGCGTCACCCACGGTTTCTCGGCCCGGATGCACGGCCGTCCCGTCACGGTCGCCGAATATTCGGCGACCGGTGCCGAGTCCGACCCGACCTACTTCGTCATCGTGGCGACCACGCTGAGCCGGCCGTTGCCCTCGATCGAGGTGTCGCCGCGCGGACTGCTGTCCCGCGGGTGGCGCCGGCTCGCCGGGCCGGGCGAGGTCGCGACCGGAAATCCGGATTTCGACGATGCCTTCCGGATTCGCAGCGAGGCCCCGGCCGAGGCGTTGCGGTGGCTTCCGCCGCCGGTGATGGCGGCCCAACTCCACCGGCAGGTGCCGGAGTGGTGGAGCGTTCGCGGAACCGAACTGCTCACCCACCATCCCGGCCGGCTGCGGCCGGACGAGGTGCCGCGGGAGGCGCAGCCGCTGGTCGTGCTCGCCGACCTTTTCGAGGGGAGCCCCCGGTGATCGCCCGTCCGCGCCGATGGCGCGCGGCGTTCGTGGCGGCTTCGGTGGTGGCTTGTTCGCCGGTGCTGGCGCTCTCGGCCAGTGTGCCCGTGCACGTCGCTTCGGCGGTTCTGATTCTGGTGCAGGCGGCCGCCCTGTGGTGGCTGGTCGACCGCCCGTGGCTCGGCACGTCGGCGGTGCTGGTGGTGAGCGCCGGGCTGCAGTTGATGTTCCCGTCGTTCGGGCCGGGGATCGCGTTCGTGGTGCTGTGCACCTACGCCTGGCTGCGCCCGGCGGCGGAGACGCTGTGGATCCTCGCGCTCGCGGTGGTCGCGGTCTGCGGTCCGGCGGTGGCGCACGGGCGCTGGGCGCTGGCCGGGCTGTGGCTGGGCGCGGTGCTGCTCGCCTGGAGCTGGGGCGCGCTGGTGCGGGCGCGCGGCGAGCGGCGGGTGGCCGAGCGGCGGCAGGCCGTGCTGGAGGAGCGGGCACGGATCGCGCGCGACCTGCACGATGTGCTGTCGCATACCGTGTCGGTGATGGTGGTGCAGGCGGCCGCGGCCGACGATGTCTTCGAGTCGAACCCGGGCCAGGCCCGGGAGGCGTTGCGCCGCACCGAGGAGGCGGGCCGGCAGGCGCTGGCCGAGCTGCGCGGCTTCCTGCGCACGGTCCGGGCCGATTCCGAGGTGGACGATCTGGGGCCGCAGCCGACGTTGGACGACATCCGGCGGCTGACCGAGACGATGGGGGAGACCGGGCTCACGGTGACGCTGGTGCGGGAGGGGGACGGCGAGGTGCCGCTGGGGGTGCAGGTGGGCGCCTACCGGATCGTTCAGGAGGCGCTGACCAACACGTTGCGGCACGCGCGGGCGTCGGCGGCGGAGGTTCTGGTGCGGGTCGGTGACGCGGAGGTGCGGGTGCGGATCAGGGACGACGGCCGGGGTGCCCCGCCGGGTCGCGGCGGCGGCCACGGGCTCATCGGGATGCGGGAGCGGGCCTCGCTGCTCGGCGGCACGCTGCGCGCCGGGACGCGGACGGACGCCGTCGGCTTCGAGGTCGAAGCGCTTCTTCCGGTACGGGAGGAGCCGTGACCATCAAGGTGCTGATCGTCGACGACCAGGCGCTCGTCCGCTCCGGTTTCCGGATGATTCTCGAGGCCCGCGACGACCTCGAGGTGGTCGGCGAGGCCGGCGACGGCGAACAGGCGATCCGGCTGGCCGCGCAGACCCGCCCCGACGTGGTCCTGATGGACGTGCGGATGCCCGGCGTCGACGGTGTCTCGGCGACCGCCCGGATGACCGCGGCGGCCGACCCGCCCAAGGTGATCATCCTGACCACCTACGACCTGGAGGAGCCGCTGTACGCGGCGCTGCGGGCCGGGGCGAGCGGCTTCCTGCTCAAGGATGTGCGCCCGGCCGACCTGGTCGAGGCGATCCGGGTGGTGGCCGGCGGCGACGCGCTGCTCGCTCCGACCGCGACCCGGCGGCTGCTCGACCGGTTCCTGGTCACCGATGTGACCCCGGCCGCGCGCCCGGGCAGCCTGGACCGGCTCACCGAGCGGGAGCGCGAGGTGCTGACGCTGCTGGCCCGGGGCGCCTCCAACGCCGAGATCGCCGACCGGCTCACGGTCACCGAGGCGACCGTGAAGACCCACGTCTCGGCTGTCCTGCGCAAACTCGAGGTGCGCGACCGGGTGCAGGCGGTCGTTCTCGCGTACGACCTCGGGTTGGTCCGGCCCCGGCCCTCATCCTGAAGTCGTAGACGCGAGACCCGTCTCGCGCCGGAGGTGGCCGGCCCCGCCGATTCGTACGGTCGGGGTATGACCTCTCCGCAGCAGCGCAAAGCGATCCATCTGGTCGTGGTCCTGCTCGTCGCGAGCATCTCCACGAGCGTTCTCGTGACTCTCCTGAGCGTGGCCTCGCACGCCGCTAAGCTGGGACCGAACCAGATCCTGGTCCTGCTGGTGGCGATCGGTTACGTCTGGGTGATCCGCCAGTTGCGGGCCGGCTCGCCCGCGGCCTATCGCCGGGTGCGGATCGTGTCGGCGGCCGGATTCCTTCTGGTGGCCTCGCAGGTGGCCTTCGGCGGATATCCGGTCTGGCTCCGCGCGATCGAGGGGGCACAACTCGCGCTGCTGGCCGGGCTGATCGTCGCGGTGAACCGCCCGGTCGTGCGGGGCGCGTTCCCAGCCGTACGCGATGGGCGGCCGCGGAATCGCCGCGCCGCGCTCGTTCTCGCCGTGCTGGCGCCGCTCTGTGCCGAGGTGAGCCTCGGCACCGTCGGAGTGCGGATGGCGTGGGCGTGGCTGGTCTTCGCGCCGATCTACTCGGCGGGTGCGCTGTTCCTGCGCGAGCTTCTCCGGCGGACCGGCGGCGGGTACGCCAACGTGCTGCTGCTGGGCGTCGCCTACGGGCTGGTCGAGGAGGGGCTGGTGCTGCAGAGCCTGACGAGCCCGCACCTTTACGGGGCGGCCCAGTGGGGGCCGCGGCTGTTCGGCGTGAACACCGCCTACACCGAGCTCAACCTGGTCTACCACGCGCTGTTCAGCGTCGCGATCCCGGTGATCCTGGTCGAGTTCCTGTTCGGCCGGCACGGCACGGCGCCCTATCTGCGGCGCGGGGGTGTGATCGCGGCCGGGGTGATCGCGCTGCTCGGCGCGGCCCTGCTGCGGGTCAGCGTGCCGCCGGCCGAGGACCCGGGCTACACCATGCCGCTGGTCGCGGTCGTGGTGGTCGCCGTGCTCGCGCTCGCGGTCGTCGGGCTGGCTCTGCGCGTACATCTGAAGCCCGCCCGCCGGTGGGCGGCACCGCCGGTCCCGGTCGTCGCCCTCGCGGCGGCAGTCGCCGCCTTCGGTTTCCTCGCCCTGCTCTGGCCGATGGGCGATGCCACGCGGTCGCTGTCGATGACCGGCGCCGCGTTCCTTGCGGCGGCCGCCCTGTACGCGGCCTGGAACGTCGCCTGGACGCCGCGGCAGTTGGTCGCCGCGTGCTTCGGCGCGCTGGTCGGGCACTCGATTTTCGGCCTGGTGGGCAGCGCGGAGACGCTCGCCGACCGCCTGTTTCTGGCCGGTGTCGCGGTCGTGACCGTGGCGCTCGGAGTGATCACCTACATCAGAGGGGGAGTTCATGACCACGAACGAGGACAGCTGGAGCGGGACCGTCGTGAAGAAGTCGCGTGCCCTGCTTGACGGCTCCAATCTCTACCGGCGACTCAAGGTCCGGCTCGACGACGGGACACAGCGGGAAGTCAAGGTCGACCGGGACGTCTGGAAGCAACTCGAGGTGGGCGACCGGCTCGTGAAGCCTCAGGGCGGGGACCCGCGCCGCGGCTAGGCCGAGACGAGACCCAGAGCGGAGCCGGCCACGCCGGGGAAGACCGCCGAGGTGTTGCCGAGTCCACATCGGACGCGCAGCACCTCGGCGATCACGGCCCGGTAGTCGGTCGTGACCGCCAGGTCGCCGTCGATCAGCTGCGACGCGGCCAGCCCGGGCCAGCGCCCGTAGACCTTGCCGCCCTTGACGTTCCCGCCGAGCAGCAGCATCGCGTTGCCGTAGCCGTGGTCGAGCCCGCCGGAGCCGTTCTGCCCGGCCCGCCGCCCGAACTCGCTGATCGTCACCAGCGTGACCCGGCGCATCCCGTCCGGCCCGAGGTCGGCGGCGAACGCGGCCAGCGCCGAGGCGAGTGCGCTGAGGTGGTCGTAGTAGCGCTTGCCCGACACCGCGGTGCCGAGGTCCTCGTGCATGTCCCAGTCGCCGCAGTCCAGCGTCGCCGTGCGCAGCCCGACGTTCGCCTTGACCAGCCGGGCCACGTCCTTGAGCGCGTTGCCGAGGTCGGTGGCGGGATAGGTCACGCCGGCCGGGTAGCCGGCTGTCTGCAACTGCTTGGCGGTGCCGAGCGCGCCGAGCATCCGGCCGGTGTTGGCGGCCAGCGCGTCCGGGGCGCCCTGATACATCTTGGCCATCGTGGCGGCGAGCGGCCGCCCGTCCACGTCGCCGTCGAGCTTGAACCCGTCGATCGAGGCCACGCCGAGGTGCGGGGCGTCGCCGGCGAGCACCCGGGCGGGCAGGGCGCTGCCGACCGAGACGCCGCCGAAGCCGCCCGGCGACCCGAATCCGCCGAGGACCCGGTCGAGCCAGCCGGTCCGGATCGAGGTGCCCGGCGCGGCGCGCTCCAGCTCCTCCATCGCCGCGAAATGCGACCGGTTCGGCGTGGGCTGACCGGCCGCCTGCACGGCGGCGAACGTGCCGGCCTGCCAGTACGGCAGCAGCGGCGCGAGCGCGGGATGCAGTCCGAAGAACCCGTCGCCGCCGAGCAACTGCTTCTGCGGCACACCGATGGTCGGCCGCAGCGTGTAGTAGTCCGGGTCGGCCGCGGGCACGATCGCCGACAGCCCGTCGAAGCCGCCGCGCAGCGAAAGCAGCACGAACACGTCCCGGGTGCCGGTCGGGTCGGCGGCGAACGCGAAGCGGGTGTCGAGCATCGCCGCGGTCAGTCCGGCGGCCGCGCCGGCGAGCAGGGTCCGGCGCTTGCACAGCATGTCGTTCAAGACATTCTCCTTATCGCAGCGCGAACGTCGGTGAGTTGAGCAGCATCGCCATCAGGTACGGAAACATCCAGTCGACGGCCGGGTCCTTGGCCTTCACCGGGCTCGCCGGGGTCTTGCCGAAGAAGCCGGCGAGCGCCTCCCGCTGCGCGCCCGGCAGCGTCATCTGCAGCAGCCGGTTGGACACGGCGTCGATGAGCGCGCCGTAGGTGGCCGGCGTGGCCGTTCCCGCGAAAGCCGCGACCATCGACGATGGTCGCACCAGCGTGGCCGGCCAGTAGCCGGCGCCGACGTTCAGGTGGGCGTTCCAGCGCACCAGCTGCCCGGACGGCGAGACCCAGGCGGCGGCGACGTCGGGGTAGCCGTTGGGCGGGGCCCAGGCCAGCGGGGCCTGACCGGCGTTCGAACACGTCCAGTAGAGCGACTCGACCGCCTTGGTGCCCGAGGGCTCGGGACCGTAGTCGAGTGTGCGGAGCATGGCGACGACGTCCTCGTACGGGGTCCGGGTCTTCGCCCCGGGCGAGGCGGCGAACTCGGGCGAGGTGAACAGGGCGCGCAGCACCGGGGCGATCGCCGACCGGTTGTCCAGGTAGACCTTCACCAGCGTGGTGATCAGAGCGGGCGGCGGGTCGTCGGCGACGAACCGGGTGCAGAGCTTCGTGACGATCCGGCGCGCGGTCGCGGGGTGGACGGCGAGGTGGTCGAGGAGGGCGAGCGCGGCCTGCTCGCCGCCGTCCGCGGTCGCGTTGGCGTGGGTGAAACCGAGCACGGTGACCGCGCCGACCGCGTGCCGGGCCGGGTCGTACCGGTAGTTCCCGGTGCCGGCGTCGACGGTCAGGCCGGTGAGCAGGCGGGCGGCGTCCCGCACGTCCGACTCGGCGTAGGTCAGGCCGACCGTGTGGAGTTCGAGCAGCTCACGGCCGTAGTTCTCGTTCGGCGCGGCCTTGGTCGACGACCGGTTGTCGAGGTACGTGAGCATCGCCGGGTGGCGGGCGGACGCCTTGAGCAGGTCGGCGAAGCTGCCGAGCGCGTACCGGCGGATCACGGCCGCGTCGTAGTCGGCGCGGCTGTCCCACATGTCGCCGGACGGGCACGTCACGTTCAGGTGGTTCGACCAGAACTCGGTCATCACCTCGAGCAGTTGGCGGCGGCTCCAGACCGCGCGGGCCAGGGTGGCGAAGCTGACCTGCCACATGGGCGCCCAGTCGTACTGCTTCAGCGCTTTCGCGGCGACCGCGGCGTGGATCGCGGGAATCGTCGCGGCGCACCACGGGAACCGCGCCACGAGGCCGTCCGCGACCGGGTCGGTGATCGAGGCCGGTTTGAGCTGCGCGTCCAGCCAGGCGGTGGCGCCGAGCGTGCGGATCTCGGCGATGCAGGCCGGGCTCGGGCCGTACGTGGCCCGCCGCAGCAGGTGCAGCAGAGGGTCGGGAGGCAGGAGGTCGGCAGCGGTCACGCCGGGACCATCGGCCGCGTTGTCAGATCAATAGGTGCTTCGAGGAGGATGCAACACAGCTGCACCCGTGCTCGCCCGCTTGATCAACTGCGCCGGGACCAGGTGGTGCTCGTCGGTCAGGGGCGCGCCGTCGCGGATCTGGCGCAGCAGGAAGTCGACCAGCGTGCGGCCGATCTCGTCGAAGTCCTGCCGGACCGTGGTCAGCGCGGGGCGGTAGTAGGGCGCGAGCGGGATGTCGTCGAACCCGACCACGCTCACCCGGCCCGGCACCGGGACGCCGGCGTCGGCGAGGGCGCTCATCACCCCGACCGCCATCTCGTCGTTGGCCGCGAACACCGCCGTGACGTCCGGGTCGGCGGCCAGCCCGACCCCGGCCTCGTAGCCGGACGCCCGCCCGCAGGGCGTCCCGCCAGGCGTCGGCGCGTTCGGCGGCCGAGCCGGAGTGCTCGGGCCCGGCGACGTGGTGCACGCTGTGGTGCCCCAGCTCCAGCAGATGGTCGACCGCGAGTTGCGCCCCCGCCGGTGGTCGGTGCTGACCGCCGGGTGGTGGCCGACGAAATGGGAGTCCGAGACCGCCACCGGCAGACCCGGCGGGATGGCCAGGGTGGCCGGGGTGTCGTCCTCGGCCCGGATGATCACGAGACCGTCGATCGACTGGTGGGCCAGCCGGAGGACGGCGGTGTTGACCTCGGACTCCGACGGCGTGCCGATGCCGACCAGGCTGACCGTGTAGTTCTCGCGGCGGGCCGCCTCGCGAGGACCTCGACGGCGTCGCCGGAGTGGACCTCAGCGACACGCTGGCGCCGAAGATCTACGTGCCCCCGACCCGTGTGGTCGAGGCCACCTCGCGCGCGGGAGCCCGGGTCCCGTTCGTCGCCCAGGCGTCGGACGACCGGGACGGCGCCGTCGCCGTGCACTACTCGAAGGCGCCCGGGTCGCAGTTCCCGGTCGGGCGCTCAACGGTGACGGTCACCGCACAGGACGCGGCCGGCAACGTGACGCACGCGAGCTTCGCGGTCGTCGTGACGTCCCGGCACAAATAGCACCGACAGCACCAATAGCACAGGGCGGGGGGGGGGGGGCACGCGCGCCCCCCCCCCCGGGGGGCGCGGGGCCGCGCGTGGGGTGGGGGCGCGGGGGGGGGCGGACCAGCCCGCGGCGGGCCG